>JAGQSP010000132.1:0-14689 GCA_020439485.1 Acidimicrobiales bacterium
GGCAACCTGTGCCGCTGCACCGGTTATCACAACATCGTCAAGGCGGTCCTGGCCGCCAGCGGCCAGCCGGTCGAGAGCTGAGGAGGCAACGATGATCCCAGCCGCATTCGACTACGTCAGGGCCGGTTCGGCCGAGGAAGCGGTCTCGCTGCTCGTCGAGCACGGCGACGAGGCCAAACTCCTGGCCGGTGGCCATTCCCTGGTCCCCATGATGAAGCTGCGTCTGGCGGTTCCAACCGTCGTGGTCGACGTCGGTCGTGTCGACGACCTCCGCTACATCAACGACGTCGGCGACCACCTCGCCATCGGCGCCCTCACCACCCATCGCATGCTCGAGACCAGCCAGCTGCTTGCCGACCAATGCCCGATTCTGCCGGCTGTGGCCCATGTGGTCGGAGATCCACAGGTGCGCCATCGCGGAACCCTCGGCGGAACCCTCGCCCACAGCGACCCGGCGTCCGATCTGCCGGCCGCCGTTCTGGCGCTCGGCGGAACCCTCGTGGCGCAGGGCCCCAACGGCAGCCGCGAAATCGCCGCAGCAGATTTCTTCACCGGCTATTTCGAGTCGGCGTTGGCAGCTGACGAGATGCTCACCGAGATCCGTCTGCCGAAATGCCCCGGGGCCGGCTGGAACTATCAGAAGTTCAACCGACGAGCCCAGGACTGGGCCATCGTCGGGGTCGCCGCCGTAGTCGGCGACGGCCTCACGGGTGTCAGCCTGGTGAACATGGGCTCTACCCCGCTGCGGGCATCGGCGGTCGAGGCCGCGCTCGCCGGTGGCGCCAGCGCAGCAGACGCAGCCCAGGCCGCTGCCGACGGCACAGAGCCGCCGACCGACCTGAACGCCAGCCCCGAGTATCGCGAGCATCTGGCACGCGTGCTCACCAGGCGGGCCCTCGAGGCTGCGGGCGTTGCCTGACTCTGCCCGCCCGAGCGCCCAGCTCGGGACGTCGCCCGATGCCGTGGTCTCGACGCTCGAGGCCCACGGCTATCTGGCCGATCAGGGCTTGGCGACCATCATCCACCTGGCGGTTGCCCTCGGTAGACCTCTGTTGCTCGAGGGTGAGGCCGGCGTTGGCAAGACCGAGGTCGCCAAGGTGCTGGCCGCAGCCACAGGTGGCGAGCTGATCCGCCTGCAGTGCTACGAGGGCATCGACGCGTCGCAAGCCCTGTACGAGTGGGACTACACGCGCCAGCTGCTACACCTGCGAACGGCAGAGGCCAGCGGCGATGCCCAAGGCCGCGCCGATCAGCTCGAGCACGAGCTCTACTCCGAGCGATTCTTGGTCAAGCGGCCTCTGCTGCGCGCTCTCGACCCGGCCGCCGCGGTGCCGCCGATACTGCTCATCGACGAGGTCGACCGGGCAGACGACGAGTTCGAGGCCTTCTTGCTGGAGGTCCTCAGCGACTACACGGTGACCATTCCCGAGTTGGGCACCTATCGGGCCCCTACGCCGCCCATCGTCATCATCACCTCCAACCGCACTCGCGACGTTCACGACGCCTTGAAGCGGCGTTGCCTCTACCACTGGGTCGAACACCCCGATTTCGAGCGTGAGGTGCGCATCATCGAGTTGAAGGCTCGCGGCGTCTCCGATGCCCTGGCGCGGCAGGTCGCGGGCGCGGCTGCCACCATGCGAGACATCGGGCTGTACAAGCCTCCCGGCGTTGCAGAGACCATCGACTGGGCGACCGCGCTGGCCACGCTTGGCGCCGCGGAGATCGATGAGAGGGTCGTGGCCGCCACTATCGGCACGGTCCTCAAGTACCGAGAGGACCAGGCCAAGGTCACGACCTATGGCCTCGATCATCTGGTGGCGTCGCTCAAACGTGGCTGATGTCGCAGCGGCCCCGATCGAACGCATCGCCGTCGCTTTCAGCCGAATCCTGCGCGGAGCGGGCATCGACGTGGTCCCCGCCCGCACGATGGGCTTTGTGGCCGCACTCGAGCAGATCGACATCACCAGACGCGACCACGTCTACTGGGCCGGTCTTGCGACGCTGACCTCCGACCCTCGCGACCGCAAGACCTACGACGCTGCCTTCCGGGTCTTCTGGGAACGCTTCGAGCCGCTCGAGCGACCGGCCGACGTGGCCGAGGAAACCATCGAATTCCTGCTTGCCACCGATGCCGGCCCCGACGACATCCCAGACGACGGTGACGCAGAGGTGCACGAGGGTCCGATAATCGAGGTGCGCTGGAGCGACCGCGAGGTGCTGGCCGCCAAGGACTTTGCCGATTGTTCCGACGCCGAGCTCGAGCAGATCCAGAACATGATGCGAGACCTTCGCTGGAGCGTCAGCACCAAGACCAGCCGAAGGCTGGCACGGTCGAAACGAAAGACCCGGCGCCCAGACCTGGCTCGAACCGTCAGGCGCGCCCTGGCGACGGGTGGCGAGCCCATCCGCCGGGACTTCCGTCGACCCGATCGCCGCCCTCGTCGCCTGATCCTGCTGGTCGACGTGTCCGGGTCGATGGAGGCCTATGCGCGTGCTCTGTTGCGCTTCGCCCATGCCGCGGTGGTGGGGCGTACTCGCGTCGAGGCCTTCACCATCGGCACCAGGCTCACCCGCGTCACCCGCGAGCTGCAGAGCCGCGACCCAGACGCCGCCATGCGTGCTGCCTCGGATTCGGTGAAGGACTGGTCGGGAGGCACCCGCCTCGGTGAGACGTTGCGGTCCTTCAACGACGAATGGGGGGTGCGGGGTCTGGCTCGCGGCGCGGTGGTGGTCATTCTCAGCGACGGATGGGATCGCGGCGACGCCGCCGAACTCGGCGCCCAGATGCAGCGTCTGCATCGGGTAACCCACGATCTGGTCTGGGTCAACCCGCTCAAGTACACGCCGGGTTATGCGCCACTGGCTCAGGGCATGGCCGCAGCGCTGCCACATGTCGACCAGTTCGTCGAGGGCCATGCGTTCGAGTCGATCGAGGCGTTGGCACGCCTCATCGGGCAGCAGTCGTGATGCTGGCGTGGGGCTAGCCTTCGAGGTGACAGCGCTCTTGTCTGGAGGTGCGACGTGATCGAGATACTCGACGACATCGAGCGGTGGCGGCGCGGCGGAAAGCGCATAGCGGTGGCCCGCGTCGTCGACATCGAGGGTTCGGGTCCTCGCGACCCTGGCGCGGCAATGGCCGTCAGCGAGGACGGCGAGGTCGCCGGGTCGGTTTCGGGAGGCTGCGTCGAGGGCGCCGTTGTGGGCGAAGCCCTGCAGCTGCTGGACGGCCAGCGGGCTCCGGGCGTGGTGACGTTTGGCTATTCCGACGACGAGGCCTTCGCTGTGGGGCTGACCTGCGGTGGCACCATTCATCTGTTCCTCGAAGAGCTGGACTGGTAGATGTCGCAGATCTATGAGCTGTTTCGCGACGCGTTGCGAGCAGAGACACCGGTGGCCCTGGCCACGGTCATCGAAGGCCCTGGCCTCGGCTCGAAGCTGCTCCTGCGCTCTGGTGCAGAGTCGGTCGGCAGTCTCGGCAACGAGGGCCTCGACCGGGTAGTCGAGCGCGACGCCATGGCCGAACTCGACGCTGGAACATCGGGCGTTCGGCACTATGGGCCCAACGGTGAGGCGCGCCAAACCGAGGTGTCGGTGTTCATCGAAACACACGCCGCCCGACACCAGTTGGTGATCTTCGGTGCAGTCGATTTCACCCGAGCGTTGGCAGCTCAAGGCAAGCTCTTGGGCTACAGGGTCACGGTGTGTGATGCCCGCGAGGTGTTTGCCACCAAGCGCCGGTTTCCCATGGCAGACGAGGTCGTCGTCGACTGGCCCAACCGGTTGCTCGACCGTATCGGAGACTCGCTGGGCCCCAGGGATGCGGTTTGTGTCCTGACCCACGACAACAAGTTCGACGTTCCTGCCATCACCTCGGCGCTCAAGAGCCGCGTGGGATACATCGGGGCCATGGGCAGCCGGCGCACCACCGACACCCGCAACGAGCGATTGCGCGAGGTCGGAGTCACCGATGCCGAGATCGAGCGAATAATGGCTCCGATTGGGCTCGACATCGGTGCCCGGTCGCCGGAGGAGACTGCCGTGTCGATCGTGGCCGAAATCATTGCCTCGCGCACCGGTCGCACCGCGCCAAACCTTCGCGATCGCGACGGATCCATCCATTGACCTGCGCCGCGGTGTTGCTGGCCGCCGGTGCTGGCTCGAGGTTCGAGGGATCGACCCACAAGCTCCTCGCTCGAATCGGCGACGCGACGGTGTTCGAAACGGCGCTCGGCGTGGTGCTGCGTGCTGGTTTCGACGAGGTCGTCGTAGTCACCGGTTCGTGTGATCTCACCGAACTGATTCCGGTGGGCGTCACAGTGGTTCACAATCCGCGCTGGGCCCAGGGCCAGGCGACCTCGCTGAATTCTGCTGTCGAGTACCTCCAGAGTCGGCCACACGATGCCGCGGTCTTTGGCCTGGCCGACCAGCCGGGTGTCGATGTCGAGTGCTGGAGAGCTCTGCGCGACTCGAAGGCACCTCTTGCAGCTGCGGTCTACGGCGATGTCAGGGGTAATCCGGTGCGGCTCGGCCGATCGGTGTGGCCCGACCTGCCGACCGAGGGCGACCACGGTGCGCGCCATGTGCTGCGTACGAGGTCAGACGAGGTCGAGCGGGTAGCGTGTAGAGGCCGTAGCGACGACATCGACACCCTGGAGGACCTGAGCTCATGGAGCTGAACAACGAGTTTCGCGTTGACGCACCGATCGATGTTGCCTGGGCGACCCTCACCGACGTCGAGGGCATCGCACCGTGCATGCCGGGTGCCCAACTGACCGAGATCGACGGAGACGAATACAAGGGTTCGGTCAAGGTCAAGGTGGGCCCGATCACGGCCCAGTACAAGGGCGTGGCCAAGTTCATCGAGAAAGACGACGCCAACCACAAGGCCGTCATCGACGCCTCGGGCCGCGACACCAGGGGTCAGGGCAACGCCAGCGCTACGGTGACCCTGCAACTCACCCCAGACGGCGGGGGTACCAAGGCCGAGATCTCCACCGATCTCAAGGTCACCGGCAAGGTCGCCCAGTTCGGTCGTGGTGTCATGGCCGATGTCTCCGAGAAGCTGCTCGGCCAGTTCGTAGAGTGTCTCGAAGCCAAGCTCGAGGCCACCGGGGCTGAGGCGCCCGAGGCCGCTTCTGCGACCGAGGACGACGGCGCGGTCGCGGATGGGCCCCAGGATGCTCCCAGCAACGAGTCTGCTGCGCCGTCTGGCCCTCGCAAGATCGACATGCCCGAGGCAAAGCCCGTCGACCTGCTCGACACAGCTGGTGCGCCGGTGCTCAAGCGCGCGGCTCCGTTGCTGGTGGCCTTGATCGTGCTGCTGCTGGTTCTGCGCCGCCGCAAGTCCAGCTGATCGCAGCGCCGGCGCTGGGCCAGCGCCGGCGGTGGCCTCGCCAGTGAGCCCGAACTAGAGTCCTGGGCTAGCAAGAGGCGAGGTTGGATCCGTTGAGCTACAGGCTTGGTGTCGACTTGGGCACCACATACACAGCCGCAGCGGTTCACAAAGCCGGGCGCAGCGAGGTGTTCGAGCTAGGAACGCGCTCGGCCACCATTCCGTCCGTCGTATTCATCCAAGACGATGGCACGATTCTGGCCGGCGAGGCCGCGAACAGGCGCGCGCTTCGCGAGCCCAACCGGGTGGCGCGCCAGTTCAAGCGCCGCGTTGGCGATCCGACTCCGATGCTGGTGGGCGGCAGTCCCTACGCTGCCGAGGCGCTCTCGGCGAAACTGCTTCGTTGGGTGGTCGACACGGTCGCCGAACGAGAGGGCTCGCTGCCCGAACAGATCGCCTTGACCCACCCGGCGAACTGGGGGTCCTACAAGCTCGACCTTCTGCAACAAGCACTTGCTCTCGAATCGATCGAGGGCGTGACCTTGCTCCCAGAGCCCGAAGCGGCTGCAATCGAGTACGCCTCGTTCGAACGCACCGAATCCGGCAGGGTGGTTGCCGTATTCGACTTGGGAGGCGGCACGTTCGACGCCTCGGTGCTTCGCAAGACCTCCGAGGGCTTCGAGATTCTCGGTCGGCCGGAGGGAATCGAACGGTTGGGCGGTGTCGACTTCGACGAGGCGGTGTTCGGCTTTGTGGCCCAGTTCCTGGGCGATGCACTCACCGGCCTGGACCGAACCGACCCGGTCACCCAGGCCGCGGTTGCTCGCCTCAGGTTCGAGTGTGTCGAGGCCAAAGAGGCGTTGTCGTTCGACACCAAGGTCTCGATTCCCGTCGTGTTGCCGACCGTGCACACCGAGGTGAGGCTCACGCGCAGCGAGTTCGAAGACCTCATCCGGCCCAGCCTCCTGAACGCGGTTTCGGCGATGAAGCGGGCGGTCGCCGGCGCCCACCTCACCGTCGACGATGTCGATGTCGTCTTGCTGGTGGGCGGCAGCAGCCGCATCCCGCTCATCGGTCAGATGGTGGCGTCCGACCTCGGCAGGCCAGTCGCCGTCGATGCCCATCCCAAACACCTGGTGGCCCTGGGGGCCTCGAGGCCCAGTGCCCCAGCACCGAAGATGGCTGCGGCAGTGCCTGCGCCGCCGCCTCCGCCTCTTCCGCCGCCCGAGCCAGCCCCCGAGCCACCGGAGGACGAACGCAGCGACGATGTCGAGGTCTTGGCCCCCACTGTTTCTGGGGCGGCCGCCATCTCGGCCCCGCCTGTCGATCCCCCCGAGATTCACATCCACAGCGTCGACAGATCTGCTCCGCCAAAGCCTCGACGTCGTGTGCTTGTGTTGGTTGCCTCGGTCGCTTTGGTAGCAGCAGTGGGCCTGGCCTTGGCCCTCACCCGCGGCGACGACAGCTCTCAGGCGGCCACAACAGCCAGCACCGAGCCAAGTGCCGAGGCGACCGTGGTCGACAATTCACCAGCGACCACTACGTCTACGACGGTGGCGTCCACGACGACGAGCTCGACTACGACCACCTCACAACCCCAATCCGACTCCGCTGGCGAGACCCCTTTGCTGAGCGCCGACAGCACCTCGACGACCACTTCTTCCAGCGTTGCTCAGACCACCACGACGGCCGCTAGGCCGGTCACGACCGCGCGAACCGAAACCACCGCCGCTGTAACGACCACCCAACCGCTGACCACCACTACAACCGCAACAACAACCACCACGACCGCAGCGCCGACCACGACAACGGTCGCCACTACGACCACGTCGTCCCCGCCGACCACGCAGCCTCAGCAGGCGTTCGTTCCAGGGGTCGCGGGTCTGACGGGCCAGCAGGCAGTGCAGCGGATTGCGGCTGCCGGCCTCACGTCATCATGTGGGCAGCGCTGCAGCGACCTCGTCGGAGGCACGAGCCCACCGGCCGGCACGGCGCTCGATCCCGGAACGTTCGTACAACTCAGCTACTCATGACCGGAGCATCCAGATGACACCACGAAGCATCATGCGAGTCGCACTGGCGGTGGCGATGTCCATCACGGCTCTCGTCGCGGTCGATGCCAGGGGTGCCCAGGCGGCCGAGCCCAGCGACGGCTACTGGATCCTCGACGAGTCGGGCAACATCTACGCGTTCGGGGGCGCCGAGCAGTACGTCCCGGTATTCGGCACGGCTGTCGACATGGCGTCGGGGCCGCGGATGTCGCTCTGGGTTCTCACCGACAACGGGGTGGTACACACCCGCGGCTCTGCAATGCACTTCGGCGATGTCGACATGGCGTCGCTGGACACCGGCGAGACGCCGTCGGCCATCTCGGTGACCCCCTCGGGTGAGGGATATTGGGTGTTCACCACTCGCGGGCGGGTGCTGACCTTTGGCGACGCCACCAACTTCGGTGGTGTCGAGAATCTCGACCTCGACGGTCCTGTGATCGACGCGGTCGCCATGCCGGACGGCAAGGGTTATTACATGGTCGGAACCGATGGTGGCGTGTTCGCTTTCGGGTCGGCCAAGTTCTGGGGATCGATGGGCGGAATAGCCCTGGATCAGCCTGTCAACGCGCTCATCCCAGATCCAGATGGCGAGGGCTATTGGCTCACCGCCGGCGACGGAGGGATCTTCGCCTTCCGAGCGCCGTTCCGCGGCTCGTTGGGCGGAATCGCGCTGGACGAACCCGTCATCGGCGGCATCGCATATGGCGCCGGCTACACGATGGTCGCGTCCGATGGGGGAGCGTTCGTGTTCTCCGAGCTCGCATTCCTCGGCAGTGTGGCCGATCTCGATCTGCCTACTCCGGTGGTGTCGATAGCCGCGTCGTATCCGGTGCCCAAGGTCACCGCCGACAGCATCGAACTGTTTGGCACCTTCACAGTCGGCGATGGTTCGTGGCAGGGCAGGGCTGGGTTCGGCATGATGTGGATTCCGAACCGCACCGAGGACACGGTGTCGGTCGTCGATCGAGAGACGCTCACCGTCGTCGACACCATCCCGGTTGGCGACGAACCGTTCCCGGTGTCGTTGGGTGGCGACAAGATCTGGGTTCCAAACAACAGCGACGGCACGGTGACGGTCATCGACGCAGCCACCCGGAAGGTCTTGAAGACCATAGCCACCGGCAGCCAGCCCAGGACCCCTCCGCACTACGACGGCTGGGCCTATGTGTCCAACAGGGGCGACGGCACCATCACGGTCATCGACCACGACACCCTCAACGTCATCGCCACGATCCCCATCGGCGGGGGCGGGCAATCGCCCATCATCGACAACGGTCTCATCTGGTTCTGCGACGTCGACCAGGATCGCGTCGTGGTGTTCGATGCCAAGACGTTCGTGCAGCGAGCGGTCATACCTGTGGGGCAAAAGCCCTACACCGCGTCCGCTGGCTACGGCCGAATCTGGGTGCCCAATCACGGCGAGAACACGGTCAGCGTCATCGACCCGTCGAGCTTCAAGGTCATCACCACCATCACGGTCGGAACCCAGCCGTATAGGCCCGTGGTCGCCTACGACAAGGTCACGGTTGCGGGTGCTACGTCGCCAGACCTGTACGTGATCGACCCCTCGAACTACGGAACCGAATTCCGCAACATGGCCGACGGGGCCTACATGCCGACGCCGGGGTTGGACGTGTTGTGGGTTGCCAACAACCTCAGCAACACCGTCACCGTCTTCGACCCGTCGACCTACGAGATAGTCACCCAGTTCACGGTTCCGGGTGGCCCTCAAAAGCCGGTTGTGTTCGGCGACTACGTGTGGGTCTCGACCGACAGCGGAGTCAGCTACGTATACCGAGCCAGGTGAGCGGCGGGCTCAGGCGACCGAGCGTCCGAGTTCCTTGATGGTGGTCATGCCCTTGGCAGCCTTGATCAGGCCGTCTTGGCGCATGGTCAACATGCCTTCCTTTTGCGCCTGACGCTTGATGTCGGACGACGAGGAATGGTTCAGGATCATGTGCTGGATCTCGGGTGAGATGAGCAGCACCTCGTGTACACCGAATCGACCCTTGAAGCCGGTGTTCGAGCACTTCGAGCAACCGACCGGCCGCATCCACCGGGGTGTGTCGATGTCGGAGGCACGGATCAGGCCGTCCTGCCACCCGGCGGCCTTGAGGTCGGCTGGATCTGGATCGTCTGGCTGGGCGCAGTGTGGGCACAGCTTCCTGGCGAGACGCTGGGCGACCACGCATGTGATGGCAGCCGTGACCATGAACGGCTCCAGGCCCATCTCGATCAGGCGAAGTGGAGTCGAGGCCGAGTCGTTGGTGTGAAGGGTCGACAGCACGAGGTGGCCCGTGAGGGCGGCCTCGGCCGCGATCTGGGCGGTCTCGACGTCGCGGATCTCGCCCACCAGGACTACGTCGGGGTCGGCTCGCAGGATGGCTCGAAGCGACGAAGCAAACGTCAAGCCGGCCTTGGCGTTCATCTGCATCTGCTTGATGCCATCGATGCGGTACTCGACCGGGTCTTCGACCGTGACGATGGCCGTGGTCGGATCGTTCAGCGCGTTGAGAGTCGAGTACAGCGTGGTCGTCTTGCCCGAGCCGGTGGGTCCCGTGACCAGCACACCGCCCGCCGGCTTGTTGTAAGCCCACTCGAAACGTTTACGAGACCTCGGGTGCATGCCCAGGTCTTCGATGTCGAGACTGTTGGTGCCCTGGTCGAGAATACGCAGAACCACCGACTCGCCATAGACCGTCGGAACGGTGACGATACGAAGGTCTACGACGCGGTCTCCGACCTTCACCGAGGTGCGGCCGTCTTGGGGAACTCGCTTTTCGGCGATGTCCAACTCGGCGATGATCTTGAATCGGGACAACACGCCCGACTGAACCGACTTGGGCGAGCGCATCACGTCTTTCAGCACGCCGTCGATGCGGAACCGGATTCGGAGCCCGTCTTCGGCCGCTTCGACGTGAATGTCGGAAGCGCGTTCTTGAATGGCTCGCTTCAGCAGCAGGTCGATGAACTTTACGATCGGGCCGTCGTCGACCAGTCCGCCCATCTCGGCCAGGCCGGCGTTGTCCTTGGGGCCCATCTGGCTGGCGGCGTTGCGAACGGCTTCTTCTGCCTTGCCGTCCTCGTAGATCGAGTTGAGTACCCGGTCGAGCTGCTCTTGTGAAGCCAGCACTGGCATGATTCGCGAACCGGTCGCAGCGCGCAGGTCGTCGATCGCGAATACGTCGAACGGTTCGGCCATCGCAACGCGCAGCTTGCCGTCGGAGGTTTCCGACAGGGCCACCGCTTTGATGCGTCGGGCGAGGGTTTCGGGAACCTTGCGAGCGAAGATCGGGTCGGGACGCTGGTTTTCGAGGTCGACGACCTCGATGTCTTGCTGGTCGGCCAGCGCCTTGTAGAGGTCGCCAGGGAAGAGGACGCCCGAATCGACGAGTATGTCGCCGAGGCGCTTCTTCGTCCTGGCCTGCTCCTCGAGCGCGGTCTGGAGCTGGTCGACGGAGATCACGCCGTTGGCTATGAGGATGTCACCCAACTGCCGTCGGGTCCGCGTGGCGTTCTCACTCACGAGAACTCCTTCGGCAACAGTCCCCTCGACTTCAAGGGTTCGTGTCGCCTAGCCGCACGATTCTCGCGTCGGCGGTTTTGTGGCGGCCATTTGCGGGTGCCTGCGCGAATACGATGCGGTGCGTGTTGAGTCCCGAAGATCTCGAAGCGGTCACCGAGCTTCTCGGACGACGACCTCAGGGCCACTTCGAAATCGTGGTGCGCAACGATGTTGGTGCGCCCGTGGTCTTGCGCAACTCGCCCCTCCTCGACGACGGAACTCCGATGCCGACCCTGTACTGGCTGGTGGGCGATCACGAACGTGTGGCCGTGGGACGCCTCGAAGCCGCATACGGGGTTCGTCGAGCCGAATCCGACGTCGACCCCGACGAACTCGCCGCAGCGCACGAGCGCTATCGCTGCGAGCGAGATGCGCTATTGCCAGACGACCACGATGGGCCGTTGCCTTCGGGCGGCGTCGGCGGCACTCGACAGGGCGTCAAGTGTCTACACGCCCACTACGCCTACCATCTCGCAGGCGGCGACGACCCGGTCGGCCGTTGGGTCCACGAACACCTCCAGGAGATCCTTTGACTTCGGGACGCCCCATAGCTGCGGTCGACTGCGGGTCCAACACGACGCGCCTTCTGGTCAGCCAGGATGGCCGAGACCTCGTTCGCACCTCGCAGATCACCGGCCTCGGGCGCGGGCTGGCCAAGACGGGCCGAATGTCCGACGAAGCCATCGAGCGGTGTGTCGCCGTGTTGGGCCACTATCGAGGGCTAATCGATCAGCACGGGGTGGCTTCTCGCGACATCGGGGTCATCGCGACGTCTGCGTCGCGCGACGCTGCGAACGCGGCTCAGTTCTTCGATGCTGCCGACGCAGCACTGGGTGTGCGCCCCACGGTGATCACCGGCGAACGCGAGGCGTCTCTCAGCTTCGCAGGGGCAGCGGGCGGACTCGACGGCGGTGGCTCGGTCACGGTGTTCGACATCGGCGGCGGATCCACCGAGTTCTCGGTGGGGAAGGTCGTCGAAGGCGTTGCGACCCTCGAAGGCGCGGTGTCGATCGACATGGGGTCGGTGCGGTTCACCGATGCATACGTCGAGCACGACCCGCCCAGGCCTGAGGAACTGTCGGCAATGCTCAGCGTCATCGAGGCCCATCTCGACGACGTTGTTCGCGATCTGCCTGCTGCGGCTGGGGCATCTCGTTTTGTCGGTGTCGCGGGCACGGCCACGACCATCGCCGCGGTCGAGATCGGGATGGTCGATTACGACCCCGACGTCATAGATGGGTTCGTGCTCACGCGCGCCGCTGCCGAGGATGTCTTTCGGACGCTCGCCACCGAGCCACTCGCAGACCGAATCCACAATCCAGGTCTGCTCGAAGCCCGGGCCGATGTCATCGTCGCCGGGTGCGCGATCTTCGTCGGCATCATGCGGTTCTTCGGTCTCGACGAGGTGATCGTTCGCGAACACGACATCCTCGACGGGCTGATAGCAGCGGTCGAGGCCGGCGAATCGGCCGACGGGAGCACACATGGTCGGTGAGCTCCACACGTCGCGCTTGTTGCTGCGAGCCTTGCGCGCTTCCGATTTCCCGATGTGGAGCGAGGTACGCCTCCGCTGCAGCGAGTACCTCAAGGTCTGGGAGCCGATGAGGCCCGATGGCAGCCCCGACCCCGCCACCGACCCGGTCGCCTTCGCAACCCGCTGCGCCTCTCGAGACCGCGAGCGCCAGTTGGGCGTGGCCTATGCCCACGGCATCTTCCTCGACCGACGGTTCGTGGGCGAGATGAACCTCTCTAATGTTCGTCGCGGTCCATTTCAGTCTGGCGACATCGGCTACTGGGTCGACGAGCAGTGCGCCGGGCTGGGAATTGCGCCCGAGGCGTTGGTCGCCGTCATGGGGCTGGCCTTCGAGGAGGTACGCCTGCATCGGGTCGAGATCTCGATCATCCCTCGCAACTCGCGCAGCCGGCGGGTCGTCGAGAAGCTGGGCATTCGTCAGGAAGGTGTTGCCCAGAAGTACCTCGAGATCAACGGCGTCTGGGAAGATCACGTGCGTTATGCGCTGACCTCCGAGGAATGGCTTCAGCGCCGAACCGAGCTGCGCGCAATCGTCAGCCGCTGAGGATCAACCCAGGGGTCGCTGGGTTGGCCTCACCAGGCGTCGTCTTCGCTCACCCATGCCTGGCCTGTGGTGCACTTGGCGAACGCCGGACACCACCGGCACCCGGGGCCGGGCTTGTAAGAAGGCTGGCTCTGGTCGATCGCCAACCGGGCCAGGGTTGCTACACCATCGATGGTGCGCTTCAGGGTCGAGGTCAGCATGGCCTCGGTGACCTGCTCTCGTTCGAGGCGACCCGACTCGACGTAGTGGGTAGCGATGGCCAAGGGGGGAACACCCGTCACGAGGGTTTCTATCAGCGCGTAGAAACGCAGGTCCTGGCGGTGTTCGCCCGAGTTGCCTCCGGTCTTGATGTCGATGATGACCCGGCCCGCTGTGGTGTCCGAAGGCATGCCGAGGGTCAGGTCGAACTTGCCGGCCAGAACCAGATGGTCGTCGCACAACTCGATTCGTTTCGACACCTCGGTTGCGGGGCGCCAACCCTTGCGCAGGGGTGGGAACGTGTCCAGAAATCCGGCGGTCAAAGAGGCGGTCTCGCTGCGTAGCTCGGCCAGGGTCGCCTCGTCGCAGCGAGACAGGAAGTCTCCCAGCGAGTTCTCTCGATCGATGATCCTCGCCATGGCGTCGTCGATGAGGTCGCTCGGGTCTCTTTGTCCCCGAAGGTGCAGCGACAGCTCTATCGCCTTGTGCACGATCGTGCCCCTGGCCATCGGGGCACTCCATTCGAACTTCGACTCGGCCTCGGCCAGGTAGCGGGCCTGGCATCCGTGAACGGCGGCGAGCTGACGTTTGCCGACGAACAGCTGCTTGCCCTCGGTCGCTTCGGCGTAGCGGTCGATGATGGTCACCAAGTCGCGCTCGAGCTGGTGTCTCAACTCGATCTTCAGCGTCGATGGGTACGAGGGCCGCTCATCCATCGGCGGCCGCAGCAGGTCGAGGTTGTCTTGCTGAGTCGGGTTCAGCCGGGGAAGCTCTGCTGCCACCGGGTCAACGTATCAATCCTTCGCGTCGCAGACGGCTAGATCATCACGCCCGCGGTCAAGGTGGCCAGCACCAGCACGGTCAGAGGTGCTCCCAGGCGGGTGAAGTCTGTGATGTCGTAGCCGCCGGGCCGCCACACCATCGTGTTTGTCTGGTAGCCGAACGGGGTGAGAAACGACGCCGACGCTGCGACCACCACAGCCAGGGCCAGTTGGCGTTCGTCCACCGCCAGTTCCGGACCCAGTTGCAGGGCCACCGGAACCAGAATTGCAACTGCCGCCACGTTGGTCAGCATCTCTGTCATCACGACGGTTGCCGCCAACAGGACGACAACCCCGATGACGGGCTCGGTCGACCCGGCCGCGGCCGCTATCTGGTCGACGATCGCCGAAGCCAACCCCGATTGTTCAACCGCTGCGCCGATGCCCAGGGCGGCTCCGATCAGCACGACGACCTCGATGTTCACGAAGCGCAGGGCTTCACGAGGCCTCACCGTTCCGGTGAGCACCAGGGCGCCCACCCCGCAGATGACGGCTCGCAGGATGCCGATCGAGTCGAACGAGGCCGCAACAATGGTCGCCATCGCGATAGGAATCACGCGCTTGGTCAGATGAGGCCGCGACGGAGGCATGTCGAGGCGCACCGCCAGGCTGAACTCCGAGGTCCAAGACGTCGCGCGCATCGA
>JAGQSP010000132.1:14736-16570 GCA_020439485.1 Acidimicrobiales bacterium
GGTGTGTAGTGACGATCCAGACGCCTGGCGAAGACGTGAGTCGAGGTGGCAGTTTCGCCGAGCATGCTTCCCTTGTGTGAGCTGCCCGGAGCCACGACGGCCTCGAAGTATCGCTGGCCCATTTCCTGCACCGGGCGCGAAGCCAAGGCCTCTCGGGCGGCGATTAGGGCCACGGCCGGGCCTACGACGATCACTACATCGCCCGACGAGACGATCTGGTCGTCCTGCAGTTCGGCACCGTTGCGTTCGATCGACTCGACCCCGGTGATCTGATCTCGCAACGAGGCGGCGGTGACGTCGCCCACCAGGCCTTCATCTCGCACCACGAAGCGGCCGGTGTACATGTCCGCGACCGCGTCGTCGGCGATGTCGTGACTGGTGCGAAGCATCCTCGGGGTGGCCATCACCAGATAGATCAGACCGACGATCACCGCCGGAGCGGCGACGGGAAACAGTTCGAACATCGCTATCGATTCGTGGCCGGCGGTCGCCAGCAGTCCAGATGCAGCGACGTTGGTCGACGAGCCGATGACCGTGAGGGTGCCTCCCAGGATCGTGGCGAACGACAGTGGCATCAGGTATGGCCCGGGGTGCTTGCCTCGGGCGTTGGTCCAGCGGGTAATCGCAGGCACCAGGGTCGCGACGACCGGTGTGTTCGCCACCAGCGCCGATATCAGACCCACCGGGGTCAGCAGCCTCGCCAGCGACCTTCGGGCCGACCCGTTCTTGGGCATCAGCCTCGCGACCTGTCCGGCCATCGCTCCGGTCTGCTGGACAACGCCGGCGATGACGTAGAGCCCGGCGATCACCCACGGGGCATTCGCTGAGAACCCTCCAAAGGCCTCCCGGCTGTCCGTGACTCCCAGGACGTACAGGCTCGCCGTGGACGCCAACATGGCTGGCGCCGGGCCGACACGGCCGCTGAAGAGAGCACCAAGAGTCGTCACCAGCACTGCGGTGGTGATCCATGCATCGATTGGCATAGGGAAGACCAACTCCTAGGGCTACGCAGGTACCGGTCGACCGTCCCACCCCCTGTGTTAGATGAACACGTGACCAACGTGGCTTCCATCCAACAAGCCCCATCCATGCGCTTTGCCCTCGCAGCGCGCTGCGTTGCCGACGAAGCTCGCCGCATCGGCCTGGTCGCGCCCGCGTTCAAGAGCCCACCGCGCATCGGCGACGTCGACCGTACGCTTCGGCGAACCGGGCGCGATGTCGTCGTCGCTGTGCGGGTCAAGGGCCGCCCGTTTGCGGCGGTCCTGGCCGACCTGGTCGAGGGTGTGGTGGTCGCCAACTCGCTCTCGGGTGCCGAGGCATCCAAGGCCAGGGCCATGCTGTGGCAGGCCCTTTCCGGTACCGATGCCATGGCGGCCTAGGCTCGCCCCATGTCCGAAGTGTTGTGGAGCCCGCCCGACCCAGCTTCGACCAACTGGTCCCGCTTCGCCGGCTTTGTCGGGGTGGCGGCCGACCAGCTTCACCCGTGGTCTGTCGACAACGTCGAGGACTTCTGGTCTGCGCTGTGGGACTTCGCCGGGGTTGTGGGCCACAAGGGCGATCGGGTCTTCGTACCAGGCGAGCATTTCTGGCAGGCGCGGTTCTTCCCGGACGCCAAGCTCAATGTCGCCGAGAACCTCTTGCGTGACGGTGCCGAGGTCGCTCTGATATGTCGGGGTGAAGATCGGGCTTGCGACCGCGAGCTGACCCGCACCCAGCTGCGGGCGCTGGTGGCCAAGGCTGCGGCTGCCATGCGCGATCTGGGTATCGGGCCCGGCGACCGGGTCGCCGCTTGGCTTCCCAACATCGGCGAGACCTACGTCGTCATGCTGGCCGC
>JAGQSP010000133.1 GCA_020439485.1 Acidimicrobiales bacterium
CGGAAGATGTTGTCGATGAACAGCAGCACGTCCTGGCCCTGAACATCGCGGAAGTACTCGGCCATGGTGACGCCGGCCAGTGCAACACGCAGGCGCACGCCAGGGGGCTCGTCCATCTGACCGAACACAAGGGCGGCCTTGGACAACACGGTCGCGGCGTCTTCGCCGGCACCCATCTTGGCCTCGCCCATCTCGATGAACAGGTCGGTGCCCTCACGGGTGCGTTCGCCCACGCCGGCGAACACCGACACACCACCGTGGTTGGTGGCCACGCGGGTGATCATCTCCTGGATCAGAACGGTCTTGCCCACGCCGGCACCACCGAACAGACCGATTTTGCCGCCCTCCTTGTAAGGGGTGAGCAGGTCGATGACCTTGATACCGGTCTCGAACATCTTGGCCGAGGGCTCGAGGGCGTCGAACAGAGGTGCCGGGCGGTGAATCGGCCACCGCTCCTTGACCTGCACCGACTCGACCGGAACGTCGAGAGGCTCGCCGATTACGTTCCACACGTGGCCCAGGGTTGCATCACCGACCGGAACCATGATGCCGGCGCCGGTGTTGGTGACCGGAGTGCCTCGGGTCAAACCGTCGGTCGGCTTGAGTGCGATCGCTCGGATGCGGCTGTGACCGATCTGCTGGGCCACCTCGGCCATGATCGTCGTCGACTCGCCGTCGACCACGACCTCGAACGAGAGCGCGGTGTTGATCTCGGGCAGCGCATGTTGTGGGAACTCGACGTCGATCACCGGACCGGCGATCGAGACGACCTTGCCCTGCTTGAGCGTGGGTGCTTCGTCGGTGACAGTCATGTCTGTGGTGTGCTCCTGGTTGGAGGGACGACCGGAGTCGTTTCCTGGCGTGGTCTGTTGCTTGTTGCGATCTGCAAGGCCCTGAGGCCTAGTTCTTGGGGTGCGACCCAGCGAGCTTGAAGCCCGCAGCCTCGGCCCGTTCGGGGGTGTCGAACCAAACCTCGGCAATGGTCGCTCGGTAGCTGCGGCTATCGGGCCGGTGATACAGCATCGAGTCTGCGTTGCCCTTGATGGTGAAGCCATCGGGGGCCGAGTTGTCAGGAAGCGGTGCGTGCGAACCCGGACCGTATGGGCCGTCCTGCGACGCAGGCTCGGGGGCGGCGGCGAAATCGATGTCGATATCGGGCTTCGGTGCTGGCGGCGCGGGTTGTGGAGCCGGCTGAACAGGGCCAGAACCGCCGGCAGCAGACGCCATGAGCGAGTGGGCAGCCGAGGTCGGGGCGCCGCCGACGGCTGCTCCTACCAACAGCAGCTCCTTGACCTTGTCGGCGTCGGCACCGCCGCCTAGCGCTTCGGCACCGCCGACGATCTCCATGATCTCGGTGGTGATGGCGTCTTGGCGGGCCCGGCTGAGAGCACGCTGAAGCTTGATGAGCAACTCTTCCGCGTTGTCGGTGGCGGCCTTCATCGCTCGCTGCCGGTTGGCATGCTCGGACGCGCTGGCATCGAGCAGGGCCGAGAACAAGCGCGACTCGACATATCGAGGCAGCAGGGCTTCGAGCACGCCTTCTGGCGAAGGCTCGAAGCTGTAGCTGGCCCTGGCGGCCGCATCACCTTCAGAGGCAACCACGCTGAGGCCTTCGAGCGGAAGGAACTGTCGCAGCACGGCCCGCTGGGTACCGATCGAGACGAACTCCTGGTAGGCGAGGATCACCTGGTCGACGCCGCCCTCGTTGAAGGCCTCGGCAACACGGTCGGCGACCGCCTTGGCATCGTCGTAGGTCGGCGAGTCGGTCATTCCTTCGAAGAAGGCATCGATGCGATAGTTGCGGAACCGGAAGTAGTCGCGCGCCTTCTTGCCGATGAGAATGAGGCTGTAGTCCTTGCCCTCTGTCTGGGCAGCCATGACCTCACGCTCGGCCGCCCTGATGACCGACGAGTTGTACGGCCCGGCCAAACCCCGGTCTGAGGTGATGACGACGATGCCGACCTTGTTGATCTGCTCGGCCTGTCGCATCAGGGGATGATTGGCACCGGCACCACCGGCGGCCAGGTCCTCGATTGCAGAGGTCATGCGGGCGGCGTAGGGACGCGCCGCATTTGCACGCTGCATCGCCTTGACGACGCGCGTGGCTGCGATGAGCTCCATCGCCCTCGTGATCTTCTTCGTCGACTGGATCGAGCTGATCCGCCTACGAAGGATTCGTTCCTGTCCGCCAGCCATGGCTTAGAACTGCCCCTCAGTCTTCTTCGGGTCGGGTGATGTCACGCTCTGGGATCGTGATGTCGGAGTCGACGATGTTGCTCGAAGCATCGGGCTGCGCTTCGGGATCGACGGTGATGCCCGCCGAGGCCGCACTTCCCTGGAAGTTAGAAGCGAACTCCGAGACGATGTTCTCGAGGTCATCGAGGTCGACGTTGCCGGTTTCGCGAATGCTGGAGAGCAGGCCGTTATGGCGGCTCCGGAAGTGATCCAGCAACGCTGTCTCGAATGCACCAACGTCTGGCACGGCGATCTTGTCGAGGTGACCGCGAGTGCCCGCATAGATGCTGACGACCTGCTCTTCCATCGGCACCGGCGAGTTGATGCCCTGCTTGAGCAGCTCGGTGAGGCGGTAGCCACGGTCGAGCTGGGCCTGGGACACGGCGTCGAGGTCGGAACCGAAGGCGGCGAATGCCTCGAGCTCACGGAACTGCTGAAGGTCGGACTTGAGCGTGCCCACAGCCGACTTCATGGCCTTGGTCTGGGCGGCCGAACCAACTCGGGAAACCGAGATGCCGACGTCGATGGCGGGGCGAACACCCGACTTGAACAGGTCGTCCTGCAAGAAGATCTGACCGTCGGTGATCGAGATGACGTTCGT
>JAGQSP010000134.1 GCA_020439485.1 Acidimicrobiales bacterium
CGCTCGTCGGTGACACCTCCTCGCTACCTTCGGTGTCGCTCATACGCTGCGTTCTTGGTGCTAGTTCGCGACACCTTTGGTGTCGCTCATACGCACATTGGTCTGCGTTGCTCGTCGGTGACACCCTCCTCGCTACCTTCGGTGTCGCTCATACGTGTGACCTATCTCAAACCCCAGGGTGCGTGTGTTTGGCCGACTGGACTGTTACAGTCGGGTTTTCCGGTTTTCGCGTCGTTGTCTGACGCGCCCGTCGAGCGGGTGTCGGCGTCGCCGTTGCGCAGACCGGTAGCGACATCGGGTCGCACTGGCTCACCACTAGAGGTGGGCTCGGACGCGGTCCGTAGTCGGCACGTGTTGAACGAGTCGAGGAGGCGAACATGGCAACGAGCAGGACCAGTTACGGGAAGCTTCAGCGTGATCGCGCCAAGAAGGAAAAGGCCGAGTTGAAGCGGGCACGCCGCATGGCTCGCGAAGACGATCCAGAAGCCGCGAGCCAAGAAAAGCTCGAGGCCAACGTCGCTGCCGACCCGGCGGCATTGCTGGCCCAGGTCGAAGAACTGCACCGCCAGTTCGAGGCCGACGAGATCGATTTCGACACCTTCGAGGACCGCAAGCTGGAACTCATGGAGCAGCTCACACTCGACTGAGCTGCAGTCCCAACCAAAACGACCAGAGGGCCGCCCCGACGACATGTCGGAGCGGCCCTCGGCATTTTGGCCCTAGTCCTTCAGGTGGCGCAGAAGGGCCTCGACGGCCAGCGAGTAGCTGACCCGCCCAAAGCCCAGAATCTGTCCTAGGCACACACCGGCCAGCATTGTGGTGTGCCTGAAGCTCTCTCGCTGGTGAACGTTGGAGATGTGGATCTCGACAACCGGAACGGCCACACCGGCTATTGCGTCTCGCAACGCGATGCTGGTGTGCGTGTAGGCCCCTGCGTTCAGAACCACACCGTCGTGTTTGCCGTCGGCCTCGTGAATAGCCGAGACCAGCTCGCCCTCGATGTTGGACTGGAAGTCGACGATCTCGGCACGCCCGATGTACGCAGCCTTCAAACCGTCGACCAACTCGGCCAGGGTGCCCGATCCGTAGATGTCGGGCTCGCGGGTGCCGAGCAGGTTCAGGTTTGGACCGTTGAGTACAAGGATGCTTGGAGTCATCATCTTCTCACTGATATGGGGCCAGGGCCCGATGGATGAGTCCATCATGGCCCTTGGGGCCTAACTTGCGACGTCGATGCCGCAGATTGACAGTGCGGCGGGCAGCACCTCGACCCGGGCCGGAAGCGGGCACACGGGCTCGCCGTCGCCCCACAGCTCGAGCGCATCAGACGTCGGCTCGATGACGACCGAACTGGCCCTCGACACCTGTACGTGGCGGTTCTTGGTGTGGCGGCCGAACAAGGCCGCGGGCAGCAACCTCAGGTAGTCGCGCCTGGGCGCATCGTCCACCACGACCACATCGGCCAGACCATCGGTGGGGGCGGCGTCTGGTGCGATCTTCGTGCCCCCGCCGAAGCTGTGGGTGTTGGCGATCGCCAGCAACGACACCGCTTCTGTTCGAGACGCCGACCCGCGATCAAGGGTCAACGTCAGCTCTCGAGCCGACAGGCGCGGAAGCTCGCGCAGTGTGGCGATCGTGTACCTCAGCGAGCCGCGAGGGCGCGACATGGTGTTTGCCAGCCGGTTTACATCGACGGGAAAGCAGGCCGCTGCGATGGTCAGCACCGGTATTGACCGGCTGGGCTCGTTCAGCGGGGTGCAGCACAACACGTCGCACGGCCCTGAAGCGCCAAGCGCCAACCGGATCGACCTGTCCAACGCCCTGCCGGGTGTCGCTAGCGGTGAGCTTCGCAGTCCCAGGCCCCGAACCGCATCGTTTCCTGTTCCGGCCGCCACGATGGCCAATGCGGTCGTAGACCCCACCAGTGCCGGCAGGACGGCGTGTACGAGGCCATCGCCACCGACGCACACAACACGGTCGCTATGCCCTGCCACGGCCTCTCGGGCGACCTCCAGCGACTCAGCAGCCGACGAGGGCGAGTGCACGTGCGGGTCGAACCCTCCGAGTCTTGCTGCTTCTGCCACCCGCTGTGCCATCACCATTGCCTGGCCGCCACCCGCAGTGGTGTTGGCGACAACGTCGAGCCGCCCGCGTGGCCCGGTCACCCCTGAGCCCGGGCGCCTTGATCGACTGGGCGCAAAATGACGCCCGACCGGGCCTTGGGCGAGAAGTATGTCGATTTGGGTGGCATGATCTGCCCGGCGTCGGCGACTGCGAACAACTCGTCCATGTCGATGGGGTTCATGGCGCACAGCATGCCGCCATGGCCATCGACCGTGGCGGCCAGATCGGCCAGCGAACGGGTGCCCGGCAGATAATGCATCGGCACCGCACCCAGCCCCAGGTCGGTGATCAGACGGTCGAAGCGAACCGGCTCGAGCACGTCGAGGGCGGTGTCGGTGAACGCTCCTGGCAACTCGGCCAGCACCCAGCGCCCTGCTCCATAAAAGCCGATCTGGCCGTGCTTGCGGCGCTCGACCTCGTGAACCGTCACCCGGTGGCTGGCCAGCGAGCTCTCGATCAGAGCCAGTGTCGCCTCGGCGTCGTCGACGTGCATCCACCTGTGATGCGAATAGTTGCGCATCTCGTCTTCGGGGAAGATCGCGCTGAGCACCCACTGGGCATCGGGACCACCACTCTCGGCGATCACTTCTGAGGCGCCGGTGCGGTGATGGCCGTCGATTATGTACAGCGGCACACCGTCGAGGGCCTGCACCAGGCGCTCCGTTGCCCCTGCATCGACCTCCCAGATCGTCTGGTCGAGGCCGTCGGGCGACTCGAGATGAAGCACGGGCTCGTGCCTGGTGGCGGCCTCGATCTCGGCGCTGATGGACGCGACCGGACGATGGGCCACCACGACGGGGCTCGATTGGTGACCCACCACCTTCAGGTGTTTCGCCAGGTGATCGCGTCGACTACCGCGGACCTCCTCGTGGGCCCGCAGCTGCCCGGTGGCCCGAGATTTGGCCCACACACCACACAGCAGCCCGGTCTGGGTGTGGTCGGCGGTGCGCAGCCTGATCGCGTACATCGCAGGTTGGCGCAGGTCGCAGAACACGCCCTCGTCGAGCAATCGATCGAGGGCCTCCTTGCCGGCCACCAACAACTCCTCGTCGGTCTCGGGCGAATCGGGAGACGCATCTTCGGGGCCACGCGTCACGGCCAGATACGACAGCGGGTGCTGGGCGATGTGGGCCCGGCGCTCGGCCGGGGTCAGGGCGTCGTGTGGCGGCGAGGGAACCTCTCGGGAGAACTCGTCCTTGACGAACCTGACCTCGACTGGGCTGATGCGGGCCATCAATCACCCCCTGAGGCGAAGCTGCGCATGAACGATGCGAGGGCTTCGACCGATTCGGTGGGCAGTGCGTTGTAGATGCTGGCCCTGATCCCACCGACGCTTCGATGACCCTTGAGGTTCAGAAGCGCTAGCTCTTCGGCCGCGTTCAGGAAGGTCTTCTCCATGTCTGGGTCGGCGAGCCGGAACACGATGTTGGTGTGCGAACGATCGCTGCGGGCCACCGGGCTGCGATAGAAGCCGTCGCTCGAGTCGATCAGGTCGTACAGGATCGACGAGCGTTCGGCGGCCCGGGCCTGCATGGCCGGCACTCCCCCGTTGGCTTCGATCCACTCGAGCATCAGGCCCATGGCCCAGATCGAGAACATCGGTGGTGTGTTGGCCAGGCTGTCGGCGTCTGCGTGCACCTTGAAGTCGAGGTACTTGGGCAGGTTGTTCGGCCCTTGTTCGAGAACCGACTTGCGCACGAAAACCACAGCCACTCCGGCAGGGCCCAAGTTCTTTTGTGCTCCGCCATAGACGAGGTCGTAGTTGTCCCACGGAATCTCGCGCGTCAGATAGTCCGAGGACATGTCGGCGACCTGCGGAACGTCGAGACCGAAAAGCTCTGGCATGCGGATGCCACCGATGGTCTCGTTGGACGTGACGTGGACATACCTGGTGCCGTCGCGCACTTCGATCTCGTCGACCGACGGCATACGCGTGTAGTCGTCGGCCTCGCCATGCCACGCGGCGTAGACATCGCCACAACGGGTCGCGTCCGAGTGGGCCGCCTTACCCCAGCTGCCGCTGACGACATAGCCGGCGGTCTGGCCCGCGCCCAACAGGTTCATCGGGATCATCGCGAACTGAAGGCTGGCGCCGCCTTGCAGCAGCAGCACATCGAAGTCGTCCGGCACGGCGCAAAGCCGGCGGAGCAGGTCGAGCGTGTGGTGATGGACAGCGTCGTATTCGTCGGAGCGATGGCTCATCTCGATCAACGACATCCCGCTGCCGCCGAAGTCGACCATCTGGTCGGCGAGTTGTTCGAGTACCGAAACCGGCAGCGTGCAGGGGCCGGCGCAGAAGTTGTGGGCACGATTCATGTGTGATTCTCCTGTTGGGCCCGGGTCAGTGGGCTACCGACACGGCGATGATGTCGTCGTCGGATTCGATCTTGGCTAGAAGCTCTGGCGACAGCTCGCCTTCTACGTTGATGCTGGCGACTGCGGCTGCCGATCCGAGGAAGACCTGGTTCTGCATCTGCTGGATGTTGCAGCCGGCGTTGCGCAGATCGGCGAACACCTTGGCCAGAACCCCAACCCGATCCACGTGGCGCACCGACAACACACAGGTGCCGAGCGCCTCGTCGATGAGGTTCACACAGTTCTGGACCCGGCCGGCGGCATAGTTCTCGATGACATCGATGGTGCCCTCGGCGATGGC
>JAGQSP010000135.1:0-3890 GCA_020439485.1 Acidimicrobiales bacterium
AGTTCACCGCGTCGGCAACCGACATTGGCTATGGGTGGTGGAGCCACGACATCGGTGGCCACCTGTGGGGTGTTCGAGACGACGACCTCACCGTGCGCTGGATGCAATACGGCGTGTTCAGCCCGATCAACCGCCTGCATTCGTCGAACAACCCATTCCTCATCAAGGAGCCGTGGTTGTTCCCGCTGGAGGCCCGCAGTGCGATTGCCGAATCGCTGCGTCTTCGCAACCGGCTGATCCCTTACCTGCATTCGATGAACCATCGGGCAGCCCGCCAGGGCCTACCGCTGGTGAGCCCGATGTACCACCTGCACCCCGAAGACGACCGGGCCTACACGCATCGCAACCAGTACGGCTTTGGCGACCAACTGCTGGTGGCCCCCATCACCAAGCCGCTGTCGCGGTCGACCCTGATGGGCGCCGTCGAGACATGGCTGCCACCCGGACAGTGGGTCGACATCTTCACCGATGCGGTCTACGAGGGCGACACCATCGTCGAGATGCACCGGAGGTGGAGTTCGATACCGGTTCTGGCCCAACCCGGCGCCATCGTTCCATTGACCACCGACCCGATGGCTGCCGCGGCTGCCAACCCAGACGCCATCGAGCTGTTGGTGGTTCCCGGCCGAAGCGGCAGTTTCGACCTGTTCGAGGACGATGGTTCGGGCTCGACCCCCGACGACATCTGGGCGGCCACAGCCTGCACACACATCGAGTGGCGCCAGGCCGACAGCCGGTCGGCGTCGCTGGTCATCGACCCGGCCTCGGGCAACACCGATGCGTTGCCGCCCTCACGCACGTGGACCATCACAATCATCGGCGGGCCGAGTGTCGAATCGGCCACCACAGACGATGGCCGCAGCGTCGAGATCGCTTCGGCACCGGGTCGCTGCAGCATCGAACTCGATGCCCACGACGCCCGCGCCGGCATCGAGGTTCGCTTCGAGGGCGAACTAGTCGCAGCCACCACGACCGTCGACGACAGGTGCCTCGACATCCTCAACTCGGCCCAGATCGAGTACGAGGCCAAGCTGGCGGCCTGGAGGGTGATCGAGACACAGTCGAGCCCGGCGGTGCGAATCGCTGCACTGGCAGGGCTTGATATCGATGCCGATGTGTTCAGCGCCCTCACCGAGATTCTCGCATGCAGCACCTGAAGCGGCGTGTGCCATCCTTTGGTTGCACGTCCGCCGAACCGGAGCCATGCCCGAATGGCCTTCAAGACCTCTGACGCACTGCTGAACGACACACCCGCGGGCGACCAGCACTACACCGCCGAGGGCACCCTCAAGAAGCGCTTCTACGAACAAAAGCTCGAGGAGTTGCAGGAAGAGCTGGTCAAGCTGCAGTACTGGGTTGCCCATCACGGGCTTCGGGTGCTGATCATCTTCGAAGGTCGCGGTTCGGCCGGCAAGGGCGGAGTCATCAAGCGCATCAGCGAGCGCACGAGCCCTCGCATAGTTCGCACCGAGGCGCTGCCCAAACCCACCGAGCGCGAACAGACCCAGTGGTACTTCCAGCGCTACGTTCCCCTGCTGCCCAGCGGTGGCGAGATCGTGCTGTTCGACCGCAGCTGGTACAACCGCTCGAACGTCGAATGGGTGATGGGCTACTGCACCGAAGAGCAACATCAGGAGTTCTTGCGCACGTGCCCCGAGTTCGAGCGGATGCTGGTGCGCTCGGGCATCATCATCCTCAAGTACTGGTTCTCGATCAGCTACGAGGAGCAGGGCCGCAGGTTCGCGGCCCGCAACGAGGAGCCGGTCAAGCGCTGGAAGCTGTCGGACATGGACCTCGAAGAGCGCCGCCTGTACACCCGCTACTCGATGGCCAAGGACACGACCTTCCAGTACACCGACATCAAGCAGGCGCCCTGGTATGTGGTGCCATCCGACGACAAGCGCCGCGCCAGGCTGAACTGCATCAGCCACATCCTGTCGAAGATCCCGTACGAAGATGTCGTGCCCGACCCGATCGACATCCCCGATCGTGTGGAGATGCCCTACATCCGCCCGCCCATGCGCGAGCAGACTTTCGTACCCCAGATCTTTTGACCCCGGAGGGTCCAGTGCCAGTTCAGACCGAGACGATGGGCCCAGTTCGGATCATCCGGCTCGACCGCGAAGCCAAACGAAACGCCATCAACGCCGAGATGACCGAGGCCATCGACGGTGCCCTCAACGAGTTCGAGGACGATCCCACCACGAGGGTGGCCGTCATCACCGGTGGCACCAGCATGTTCTGCGCCGGTACCGACATCGCCGAGGGGTCGGGCACCCCCACCCAACGAGGCGGGCTGTACGGCATCATCGGCCGGCGCTCGCCGAAGCCCATCATCGCCGCCGTAGAGGGTTTCGCCTTCGGCGGCGGTTTCGAGATCGCCCTGGCCTGCGACCTGATCGTCGCCGCAAGCGACGCACGATTTGGTCTGCCGGAGGTGAGAAGGGGGCTGGTGGCCACCAGCGGGGGCATGTTCAGAGCCCCCAGGGCCCTTCCGCTGAACGTTGCTCGCGAGATGCTTCTGACCGGCGACCCGGTAGACGCCCCGCGCCTGGAACGGCTTGGTCTGGTGAACCGCCTGGCCGAACCGGGCACGGCCGTAGCTGTTGGTGTGGAACTCGCGGAACGCATCGTGTTGAACGCCCCGACCTCGATCCGCGAGACCCTGGCCGTTCTCGGCGAGATTCACGCCGACGAAGAAGAACGCGGCTGGGCCGCCACCCGAACGGCCCAAGAAGTCATCATGTCCAGCGAAGACAGACGCGAGGGTGTGTCGGCATTCTTCGAAAAACGCACACCAGACTGGCCCGGCTCCTAGGCCGGCGGCTCTGGGTTCATCGCAGTGCGCCCAGCAGCGCCTGCACGGTGGTGAGGTCGCCGTCGACTTCGAAGTCGGGCGTGTCTCCTGCGGAACCAGGCCGGGCCAGCGCAGCGAAGAATGCATCGGAGGTGCACTCGACTCGGGCGATCGGCGCCTCATCTGCGCGCCCATATCTGATCGACGCGCCGGCGGGGGTGAGCGCCAATGAGAGATCGGTGGAGCCGTCGATGACGAACTCGACATATCCCTCGGCCACCCCTTCGGGTAGCGACGACGCACACCTCGACGCGATCGACTGAAGCGCCCACCGTGGATTGCTGTGGAGTTGCCCGCGGTCGGCTCCCTGCAGCAACGGCATACCCCACCGGGCCAGCTGAGCGCCGATGGTTGCCAGTTCGCGACCTCGCTCGGTCAGCTCATAGAGCGTCACCGGCGCAGGATCTCTGAGCTCGATCTTGCGGATTGCGCCCGCATCGTCGAGCTCTCGCAGACGCTGCGCCAACATGTCGGTCGACACGCCTGGCAACCCCTCGAACAGGTCTGTGAAGCGGCGAGGCCCAGGCACCAGATCTCTGACGATCAGCATGGCCCATCGCTGCGAGGTCACGTCCAGGGCTGCAGCGAGGCCGCATAGCTGGTTGTACGAGCGCCGTGCCATGTCGACACCCTATCACACACAGGGGTTTCCAATTTGACAGTTGGAAATTGCTGTGTTCGACTCTCGCCCCGTGCAGACAAGAAGCCCGACGCAGTCCCCCACCTCTCCGTGGCAAGTGTTCGCCGTGTGTGCCGCTGCGTTCTACATCACCACTCTCGACCTCTCGATCGTCAATGTGGCGTTCCCGGACATAGTCGTCGACTTCGGCATCTCGCGGGTCGACGCCTCGTGGATAGTCACCATCTACAACATCTTCTACGGGTCGCTGTTGGTGGTGTCGGGCAAGACAGCAGACTCGGTCGGGCGTCGCCTGATGTTTCGGGTGGGCGTCACCTTGTTCGCCCTGGGCTCGCTGGTGGCAGCCTTTGCGCCCGGGCTGGGCGTCTTGGTCGCCGGTCGGGCACTGCAGGG
>JAGQSP010000135.1:3992-9108 GCA_020439485.1 Acidimicrobiales bacterium
CTCGGCGTCGCAAGCGGGCCAAGCCTGGGAGCATTTGCCATATCGCTGTCCGATTGGCGCGCCGCCTTCTGGATCAACCTGCCCATATGTGCCCTGTTGCTGGCAGCCAGCCGAAGCGCTCTCAGCGAATCGGCCCGAAACCCCACCAAGACGCGCCCCGACTACGCAGGCGCAGCCCTGATAAGCGCAGCCTTGGGTGGCGCAACCCTGGGCATCTCACGCTCTGAGGTTTGGGGATGGGCCGACGCCAGGACGCTGGGGTCGATCGCCGCCGGTTTGGCGATCATCGTCGTGTTCGTCGCCCGCCAACGAACCCACCCAGAGCCGATACTGGACCTGACGCTGTTCCAGAGTCGCTCGTTCTCGATCGCCAACTTCTCGGGCCTGGCCTTCTTCGCGGGTTTCGCCGCTTTGGGTCTCAACAACGTGCTGTTCCTGCGCCAGGCGTGGGGATATGACGTGTTGACCGCGGGCCTGCTCAGCGCCGTGGCGCCCGCAACAGTCGCTTTGCTGTCGCCGGTGACGGGCCGCCTCGCCAGCCGCTTCGGCTTCAGAACCTTTGTTGTTGCGGGTCCACTGTTGGTCGCCGCCCTGATGCTGGTGTTCGTGGTCGTGTTCGACGAAACCACCCGACCGTGGCTGTTCATGGCGCTGGGCCAGCTGGTGGCCGCGGGCATAGCGATGTTCATTCCGGTGAACTCGGCGGCTTCGGTCGCAGACCTTCCCGCCCAGCGACTATCGGTGGGCGGAGCGGTCAACAACACCTTTCGCCAGGTGGGTTCTGCCCTGGGTATTGCCGTCTTGGTCGCCGTGATCGGCTCGCCGGTGACAACTGCAGAGCTGGTCGACGCACACCGCGCAGGATGGGTCATGATCGCGACAACGATGCTGTTGGCCGCGCTGGTGGGCCTGCGACAGATCGGGGCGACCCGCACCGCCGACTGATGTGGGCCCGCCAGGCTCCGGTCAGTTCTCGCCGAAGCGTCAGTCGGTTTCGAAGCCTCGGTATCCGTCTTGGGCGATCTCGCCCAGCAGCTTGGCGTACTTGGGCGCTCCACCGTTGTAGACCACGTAGCGCACGGTGCCCTGGCCATGCCCCTCGACGTTGGAGTTGTAGCCGGTGAACCAGCCCTGAGCCCGCTTCATCAGCATGGGCTGGTACAGGTCTTCGATGTGTTGGGTCCACTCGGCTTCGCTCTGTGCCGAGGCCTCGACGCGCCTCACCCCGCTGTTGCGGAAGTGCACGACAGCATCGGTGATCCAGTCGACCAGGCGCTCGATCCCCCGCGGGAAGTTGCTGGTAGACGAGGCGCTTTGTGGGCCGGCAACCATCATCATGTTCGGGAAGCCGTGGATTCCGATGCCCAGATAGGTGGACGGACCATCGGCCCACTTGGTTGCCAGCTTGTCGCCGTTGACACCCTGGATGTCGATGCGGTCGAACGCTCCTGTGACGGCGTCGAAGCCCGTGGCGTACACGAGAAGGTCGAGCGGGTAGGTGTGGTCGGTCGTCTGCACACCCTCGGGGACGATCCGCTCGATCGGGGTCTCCAGCAGGTCGACCAGGTGCACGTTGTCGCGGTTGAATGCCTCGAAATAGTGAGTTTCCAGAGGCACGCGCTGCACCCCGAACCCGTGATCTTTCGGAATGAGCTTCTCGGCCACCTCGGGATCGTCCACACGCTGCCGGATCCGGTCTGCGATGTAGGCCGAGAACTCGGCGTTGGCCTCGTCGTCGGTGAAGATCTCGGTGAAGTTCTGGAGCCAGATACCGAAGCCGGGCTCGTCGTAGAGCCGGTCCCAGAGTTCGAGGCGCTCCTCGCGGCTGACGTTCCAGAACCCGCGCCGGTCGGGTTCGTGCTCGAAGCTGCCGGGGGTGCGATCACAACGAGCCAGGATCTCGGGGTACCTGCTGCGGATGTCGGCCATCTCTTCTTCGGAGATGGGCGAATTGTTCAGCGGCGCACTCCAGTTGGGCCGTCGCTGGAACACCCACAGCTCGCCGACCTTGTCTGCGATCTCGGCGATGACCTGGATGCCGGTGGCTCCCGTGCCTATGACGCCGACCTTGCGGCCCTCCATCGGCACGGGCTCGGATGGCCAGTAGAAGGTGTGATGGGCTTCGCCCGCGAAGGTCTCCATCCCCTCGATACGCGGCAGGGTCGGTGCCGACAACAACCCGATGGTGGTAATGACGAACCACGACTTGAACTCGGTGCCATCCTCGAGGAACAGATGCCACAAGTTCGCATCCTCGTCCCACTGCATCGACACCACACGTGAGTTGAACCTCATGTGTTTGCGCAGGTCGAACTTGTCGGCGACATAGTTGAGATAGCGCAGGTTCTCGGGCTGGGGCGAGAACCGCTCCTTCCAGTGCCACTCGTCGAGCAGTTCTTGAGAGAACGAGTATCCGTACGTGTAGCTCTCGGAGTCGAACCTGGACCCCGGATAGCGGTTGCGATACCAGGTGCCGCCCAGGTCGGCCTCGGTCTCGAGCAAGATCGAACTGATGCCCAAATCGGTGAGCCGCTTGATCTGGTAGATGCCACCGACGCCGGCTCCGAGGACGATCACCTCGTATGGCTGTTGGCTGTCGGAATTGATGCTGCTCATCTGTTCCTCGTCGTTAGGCGTCCGCCTCCAATGTTGGCTCACCAGCCAGTTCGGTCCTGCATCCGACATCGAAATAGGGTCGACACCAACCCCGTCCCAAGGAAAGCCACATGTCCGATCCGAATGTCCTCGTCGAACGCCACGATGGGTGGGCGTCGCTCACGCTCAACCGCCCGCACAGGAAGAACGCCATCATCGGGCCGCTCTACGACGAGTTGGCCGATGCCCTCAACGATCTCAGCGCGGACGAAACGGTCGCAGCGATAGTTCTCAGCGGCGCTGGCGGAGCGTTCTCGTCTGGAATCGACCTCACCGAACTCCAGGCCGATCCGCGGCCCGCATGGGTGCCCAACATGTCGAGCAGCACGAACGCCGCCCACATGGCGCTCTACAACTGCCAGTGCCCAATCATCGCCGCGGTCGAGCGCTACACGATCAACGCCAGCACCTCGCTGGCCCTGGCGTGCGACGTACTGGTGGCCGGAGAGTCGGCGTTCATGCAGATCGGCGAGATCCGCCAGGGCTCGGGCATTCCCATGAACGCGGCCTGGATGTCGCTGAAGGCGTCGGAGTTCGTGCTGGCGAGGCTGGCCTACTACGGCGACCGGGTGCCGGCCGCGCGCATGCACGAGCTGGGGGTAGTGCAGGAAGTGGTGCCGGACGACCAGGTGTTGGCGGTGGCCCAGGCCCACGCTGAGCGCATGGCCGGTTACAAGCCTGGCGCGTCACGTTCAATCAAGGCAGCCATCACAGCGCGGCGCACCATCGACCCCCAGACGTGGTTCGAGGCTCCCAAGAGCAACGCCCTGCTGAACGCCCAGCAGGTGCGCGACTAGGGCTATTCGTCTTCGCCCTCGGCATCGTCGTGCAGCAACTCGACCTCGTAGGTGATCGAGATGTCGGGGTTGAGGCTGCTGGCGACCGAGCAGTACTTGTCGGTGGCCAGGCCCACAAAGCGCTCGGCCATCTTGGTGCTGAGGCCTGGGGCATCGATGATGTGCTTGGCCCGAATGGCCGTATAGAAAGCGGGAACCGAGTCGGCGCGGTCGCCCTCTAGCTCAATGCGATAGCTCAGCAGGTCCAGGCGTCGCTTGCCGATCATCACAACCACATCGAACGCTGCGCACGCACCCACGGCGTTCAACAAGAGCTCCATGGGGTTCATGCCGGTCTTGGCCGCGTCCTCGCCGTCGATCATCACCTGCATACCGTCGGGGGTCTTGCCCACAAACCGCTTTCCGACGAGATGGTGGACCGTGGTGCTCTTGGTGTTGCTCACAGCACAAAGCAAAGCGCTTCAGCGGCCGATATCCAACCCCGCTCAGTCGTTGGGGTCGACGAAGTCGTCGGGTGTGACGGTCTCGAGATAGCTCTGGAACCGCTCGACGATCTGGTCGATCTCGTCGTCGGCAAACGGGGTGTCGACGTCGTGGTCGACCATCACCGCGGCCTCGTCCAGCACCGCTGACTCGACATTGACGGGCGCGCCGACCCGCACGGCCAACGCGATGCCATCGCTGGGCCGCGACGAAACCACCACCGTCTCGCCGTCGTGTTCCAGCGACAGGTCTGCGAAGAAGGTGCTGTCGATCAGGTCGTTGACGTCGACGCTGACCAGCTTGGCGCCGAGCGCCTCGATCACGTCGACGAACAGGTCGTGTGTCTGTGGCCGCGATATCTCGACCTCGGCCATCGCCATGGCTATCGAGCGTGCTTCGGCAGGTCCGATGAAGATCGGCAGTACCCGGTCTGGGTTGTCGAACTCACCCAGCAACACCACGGTGGCGCCCGACGAAGGGGCGAAGTGAAGCCCGAGCAGCTTTACGGGGACCTTCATGGAGGTCTCCTCTCGATGGACCTGCACCCATCATGGCCCGTCTACGCAGCTTGCGTCAGAGGAGGATGTCACAGGCCGACACTCACCGGAACACACCCATCCGCGACACCGCCACACCAAACCCCACCACGCTGGGCAGGGCCACGACCACCACCGCTTGCCCCACCGACAACCCGGAGCCGGCCAGAAGCCCGACGACGCCCGGAACGCTCAGCGCCGCTGTCCGCAGCCCGGCGGTCAGCGCGCCAAGGCCCAAGGCCGACCGGCCCGGCAGCTTGGCCGCGGTGTCGTACATGGCCGGCAACAGCGCGGCGATGCCTGCACCGTTCAGGGCAAAACCCACCAGCGAAAGCGAAGAGCTGGCCGACAGGTTTGCAATCAGCATTCCTGTGGCCGTGAGCCCGAGCGAGATCCAGGTCGTGGTCATGGTTCCCAGCCGCGCCACGACCGAGTCGGCCACGAAGCGCGAAACGGTCATGCCGGCCGTGACCGCCACATAACCAAATGCAGCCGAGCCGGCCGACAGTGCGAAGTCGTCGCTGAGTCGAAACGCGGCCCAGTCGATGGCGGTCAGCTCCAAGGTCACGCCGAAGAAGCCGGCCGCAAAGAACCCGAACAGCACCAGCTTTCCCACCGACACCGGGCGCATCGGCCGGTGGTCGC
>JAGQSP010000136.1 GCA_020439485.1 Acidimicrobiales bacterium
AGCGCCAACACCTCGTTCGCCATGCCACATACCCGTGATCTGCCGACCAACATCTTGTTCAACATGGACACGCCCGTCATAGCCGCTGTCAACGGCGCAGCGGCCGGCTACGGCCTGGACATGGCTCTGGGTTGTGACATGCGCATCGGCGGAACGTCGACCAAGTTGGTGCCCGGGTTTGCCAAGCGAGGCATCGTTCCCGAGTCGGGCGGTACCTGGTACCTGCCCAGGCTCATCGGCTGGGCCAAGGCCACCGAGATCGGATTTCGGGGCAACAACCTCAGCGCCGCAGAGGCCAAGGAGATAGGTCTGCTCAACGATGTCGTCGCCGACGAGGACGTGTTGACGGTGGCCAAGGAGTGGGCGGCCGAGATCGCAGCCAATGCACCCTTGGCAATCCAGTCGATGAAGAGGCTGTTCAGGCACGGGCTCACCGAAGACTTCGAGTCGCACAGCCACCACGTGCTGTTGCAGACGATGACCCTGTTCCGCACCCACGACTTCAAGGAATCGGTTCAGGCGTTCATGGAACGCCGCGATCCCCGGTTCGAGGGCCGCTAGGCCGGGCTCAGGAGGCCAGGAAGGCCACCGCGTCGTCCAAGGCTGCCCGGTCCTGGAGGTGGAACAGGTGTCCTCCCTGGTACATCTTCAGCGTCGAGCCCTGAATGCGACCTGCCAGCGTCTCGAGATTGTCCGGCGATGCGATGCCGTCGTATAGGCCACCCTGGATCAGGCATGGGCATCCGACGACGCCAAGCCTGTCGTAGGTGTCGTGGCCGGCTCTGGCCTCGAGTTGGCGGCGGGCTCCCACCTCGCGACCCGGTTCGCCGGCTCCGATGGCGGCGGTCTCCAACGCGAGATCGACCATCTTGTCGACCTCATCGCGATGTTCGGCTCGCCACTGTGCCGTGCGCCTAGTGTCGGCCAACTCGAGTCGTCTGGCGGAATCTGCTCGAGGGTCACCGGAGGGAGCAAGGGTGTGCAGCGGATAGCTCGCCCCGCCGATGCCACCGGTGGACGTGCACGCCAGCAACAGGCGCTCGACCCGCTGCGGCCAGGTGACAGCGAACTCTTGAGCCACCATCCCACCGAACGAGATGCCGAACACCTTCGCCGACGCCAGGTCCAGATGGTCGAGGAGCCTGGCCGCATCGGCTGCGTAGTCGGCCATCGTGAACGGCCGGTCGGGCTTGGACGAACGACCCAGTCCTCGCTGGTCGTAGGCGATGACCCGAAACGACTTTGCGAAGCGGCTGCGCAACAGGTTGGGTGCCCGGAGATCACCCCCGGTGCCGCTGATGAACAACAGCGGCTCGGCGTTGGCGGGGCCGGTCAGCTCGTAGACGAGCGAAATGTCGGGTTCTACCTGCAGCGTCGGCACGCCACAGATTCTGCACTCAGCAGCCGACGTCGGCCAACCCGGCCAGGTTGGCGCGCGGGTTGCTCGGAGCCGTGCCCGCCCATTGCGGGTTGCCGTTGGCCGCCGAGCGTCCGAACAGCTGCGCCACCCACATCTCGCCGTCGACGCACGCTATTCCGATGCCGACGGACGTATACGCCGTGTCGACGATCGAAGAGCGGTGTGAGGTGCTGTTCATGAGCCACTGGTGGGCGCTGGACGTGTTCGCCAGATGAGCCGAACCCCAGTAGATGTTCTCGCCCATAGCGGCGTAAGGAGATGGCATCGAAACCTGCACCGCATTGAGATTGCTGTGCCTCAGGCCGTTTCGGCTCATGTCGCGTGCCCACGACTCGGCCGCGGCGGCGAGGTTCGGATCCCACGCCAGGGCACTGCGTCCGCGCTGGGCGCGCTCGGCATTGACGCGTTGCAGGAGGTTGGCTTCGGCCGCAGCAGGTCCTGAGATCGCGTCGCCGAACCCGACCACGTCGCCCCCGGTCGAAGCGACGTAGTAACCGCCGCCCGAACGCGTCGGGCTCAGCGCCGTGACGTCGTTTCGGCCTGTGCCTCCGATGGAGCCGAGGAATGGTGCGTCGCCGAAGGCGAAGACGCCGCCGTCGGCGCCGACCATGAAATAGCCCCTGCCCGTGGTGCTGCGGGTGATGCCGATAACGGGCCGGTCCAGCACCAGGCCGCCGAGCGAGCCGTAGAAGGCGGCGTCTCCGAACGCGAACACGCCGCCGTCGGCACCAACCAACCAATATCCGCGACCGCTGGCGGTTGCGGTGATGTCGACCACTGGGCTGGCGAGGGCGACACCGCCCATCGAGCCGTGGAACGAGGCGTCTCCGAACGCGAACACGCCGCCGTCGGCGCCGACCAGCCAGTAGCCACGGCCTGAAGGGGTTGTGGCCATGGCGATGATGGGTTGGGCGAGCCGAACGCTGCGAAGGTCACCGCTGAACACGGCGTCGCCGAAGGCATACACGGCGCCGGCTGCATCCGCGATCCAGTACCCGGAACCCGAGGGGGTAACAGACAAAGTCGCGGCTTTGTTGACGTTCGCGTTACCGAGGTGAGGGGTGGAGGCGGCGTCGACGGCCCCGTTGGCGTGGAGGACCAGGTAGCCCCCTGGGGTGGAAGCGATGTCTACGACAGGCGAACTGGCGGCGTCGGCGCTGGTTGCAGAAAGCGGCAGCAAACCCAGCAACAAAGCGGAGATCACAAGGAACGCAGCTATTCGCCGGACCCGGCTTTGGCGCGTTCGCATGAGGATGTCGTTCATGTGGTACCTCGTGTCGGAACGCCCGCTTGCGCCCGCACAGTTACGAAACCGTAACAATAGAGCAACGCTCGTGACGAAACCAAGAAGTTTGATGAGATTTTCAGTCGGTCCTTCTCTGGCCCGGGAGCGCCGGTGGACCTCTACCATGTCGACCTGTGGCGGATCGGGTCGAGCGGATCACAGAACTACTGATGCTTCTGCTCGATACCGAGCAGCCGGTGACGTTCGAACAGATCGTCGAACACGGCGGCCTGTACCC
>JAGQSP010000137.1 GCA_020439485.1 Acidimicrobiales bacterium
TGCTCGACACCGACGCCTGCACCATGTGCGGTCGCTGCACGGCGGTGTGCCCGGCGCACGCCACGGGCAAGTCGCTCGATCCGCGCGAGATCGTGCTGAAGACCGGTGAGGTCATGGCGGCCACCGCCGCCAACGACGTGTCGCCCCCCATCGGGATGGACTCGGAGATCACGATCGGCGCCGACTCGCTGTTCGAGCGCATCAGCGCCGAAGAGGTGTGGGCGTGCACGTCGTGCAAGGCGTGCGACGAGAACTGCCCGGTCAACATCGAGATCCTCGACAAGATCCTCGACATGCGCCGCTACCTCACCCTGATGGAGTCCGATTTCCCGAGCGAGCTCGGCGGTGCCTTCCGCGGCATGGAGAACAACTTCAACCCGTGGAACATCAACAACGCCGAGCGCGGCGACTGGGCCGAATCGCTCGACTTCGTCAACATCATCGACGGCGGCGACCCATTCGAGGCCGAGTACCTGTACTGGGTCGGCTGCGCCGGCGCATTCGACGACAAGAACCGCAAGGTGTCGGAAGCCACCGCCAAGCTCCTGCATCGGGCTGGGGTCGACTTCGCGATCCTGGGTCCATCCGAGATGTGCACCGGCGACTCGGCCCGACGCTCGGGCAACGAGTACCTGTTCCAGATGCTGGCGATGCAGAACATCGAGATGCTCAACGAGATGGGCGTCAAGAAGATCGTCACCCAGTGCCCGCACTGCTTCAACACCCTGAAGAACGAGTACCCCCAGCTCGAGGGGCACTACGAGGTCCTCCACCACAGCCAGATGCTGAGCGATCTGATCGATTCGGGCCGACTCGATCTGGCGGGCGCCCGCCTCGACGAGCGGGTGGTGTACCACGACAGCTGCTACCTGGGCCGCCACAACGACGTCTACAGCGCTCCCCGTAAGGTCATCGGCTCTCTGGCTGGTGTCGAGATCGTCGAGGCACCGCGCAACGGCACCAAGGGAATGTGCTGCGGCGCTGGTGGCGCCCGGATGTGGATGGAAGAACACATCGGCGTTTCGGTCAACGAGGCCCGGTCGGCCGAGCTGATGGAGACCGGAGCCACCCGCATCGCAACCGCCTGCCCGTTCTGCTACGTGATGATGGACGACGGCACCAAGCTCAACGGCGCCGACGAGAGCCTGAAGGTCGCCGACATCTCGATGCACCTGCTGGAGGCCATCGAGAAGTCCGAGGCCGGCGGTGGCGGAAGGGTCGAGACCCCCAGCGAGTTGCTGTACGACACGCCTCTCGCCGGTGGCGGTGCGCCCGTGGCCACGCTGGTAGCTCCGGCAGAGGTAGTCGAGACGGCCGAGACAGCTGCCGTCGAGGCCGCTGAGGTCGAGGCCGTTGAGATCGCGCCAGACGATCTGAAGCGCATCAAGGGCATAGGCCCTGTGCTCGAGGCCTGGCTGCACACGAAGGGCATCGTCACCTTCGAGCAAATCGCAGCACTGTCCCAGGAAGAGATCGACGCCCTCGAGGAAGAACAAGACTTCCCCGACCGCATCGACCGTGAGAACTGGAAGGGTCAGGCGGCCGACTTCGCCGCCGAGAAGAACCAGAACTGACGCTGGCCTCGGCCTACTGAGTGCCAGGAAGGGTGACGATCTAGCCGCTCGCTGCGGCCGGGTCGTCACCCTTTCCGGTTTTGCGGGTCAAGGCGATCGCTGCGGCAACCGCGTACAGCGAGGCGCCGGCCGCCATGGCGGTGCTGGTCGTCGAGACCCAGGCGACCAGGGCCATCGTCGGGCCGCCCAGCGCCTGACCCAGGGCGTCGGCCTGACCGTGGAACGACAGAATCGTCGCTCGTTCTTGCGATCGGGCTCGACGGTTGACGACGACCGATTCGATCGGCTCTATGGTCGCCCTCGAGATACGCGAGACGAACTGTCCGGCGGCAGCGATCGCAAACACCGGCCCGAGGGCCAGGGCGAAGGACGCCAGGGCCGTGGTTGCGTACGCTGCCCCGATCGCGCCCGCCCCTATCTCGCGTCCGCCGAGGCGATTGACCACGCGGCCGAGCACCCACCACGAGCCGAGCTGGGCAAACAGCAGCAGCGCGCCGATGATCACCACCGGGTCGGCGAACGGCACTCCGATGTCGATCAGTCGCTTGGTGTACAGGCGATCGAGCACCTCAGACCCTGCGCCGCCGAGGAGCGCGACGAGCATCACCAACCTCACCATCGGGTACGGGCGGACGACATTCCAACCGTTGCGAGCCGTCTGCAGTGCCGACTCCGGCTGGTCTGCACCAGCAGGTTTGACCGGCTCGGGCATGACGAAGGCGAGCAGTGCGGCCGTCCCGATCGCGACCAGTCCGGCCAGGCCGATGGCCCAGAACAGGTTGATCGAGCCGATCGCCGTTCCAACGACGATGCCGACCACGAACCCGAGGCTGCGCCTGCGCGCCTGTTCGACGATCAGCTCATCGATGTCGCGACCCAGCTGGTCGGTGGCCCAGGCGGTTACCGCTCCGCTCTGGAAGGTGAAGCCCAAACCCCAGATGAACTGGCCAACCAGGAGGATCCAGTAGGTCGTCGACAAGCTGGTCAGAACACCGAGACCTACAAGCACATAGCCGATGACGGTCGACCATTTGCGGCTGTGCCGATCGGCGACAACGCCGGTGGGCACCTCGAACAGCAGAGCTGTCGCCTCCAGCACCGACCCCATGATGATGAGCCGGGTGGGTGACAGGCCTGCCTCGGTGACCCATGCGACCGTCGCTGCCACAGCGAAGCACATCATGACGAACCCGAAGACGAATCCCAGGTTCAGATAGATGCGCTCTACGCGGCCTGCTAGTTGGTCGTCGTCCATGGGACGGTCACGGTAGACCGCCGGACAGTGGGGCTTCTGATGATTTCGGCTTGTGGGTCAGCGCTTGAAGTTCTCGTGGTATCGGCTGGGGGTCGGCCCGCGCTGACCCTTGTACTTCGAGCCGAGGGCGCTGGAGCCGTACGGGGTGTCGGCCTCGGTGGTCATCTTGATAAAGCTGATCTGGCCGATCTTCATCCCCGGATACAGCGTGATGGGAAGGTTGGCGACGTTCGACAACTCGAGCGTCAGATATCCATCCCATCCGGCATCGACGAATCCGGCAGTGGTGTGGATCAACAATCCGAGGCGGCCCAGCGAGGACTTGCCTTCGATACGCCCGACCAGGTCGTTGGGAATGGCCACCCGTTCGAGGGTGGACCCGAGGGCGAACTCGCCGGGATGCAAGATGAAGGCGTCGTCTCCCTCTACGACCACCTCTTCGGTGAGGTCGGTCTGGTCTTCCTTGACGTCGATCACACGCTGGGTGTGGTTTCGAAAGACGCGGAAGGTGTCGTCCAGGTGAAGGTCGACCGACGAGGGCTGGATGCAGGCTTCGTCGAGTGGTTCGATGACGATGCGGCCGGCGGCGATCTCGTCGCGGATGGTGCGGTCGGAGAGAATCATGACCGCCGCATCGTAGTTTGGCGGCTGGGGCCGCGCCGTCAGCGGCGCTACACTCACCTGGTCGCAGCCGCCGAGGCGGCCCTGCGGGTGTAGTTCAATGGTAGAACATCAGCTTCCCAAGCTGAGAACGCGGGTTCGATTCCCGTCACCCGCTCCAAGCGAAAGCCCAGGTCAGGGGACCACGATCGGGATTCGCAGGTGGATCACACCAGGTTTCGTGCGTATAGCGTGCCTAGAACATCGGACCGTAGTAGGCACGAGAGGTCACAGGTGGGCGGCAGACCGTTCGGCAACACGCGGAAACTGCCTAGTGGGCGCAACCAGGCGCCGCTGCTGGCACCTCGGCAAGCAGGTTCCCGCCGACACGACCTTCGCCACCAAGGCAGCCACCCGAGCCTGGCACTTGGCTCGCTTCGATCCGGGCGAGGCCACGACTAACAACTTCACATACAAGTTGATTGATATGATCCAACAACTTGTTTGAGGAGCCAGACCTGGGCCAGTTGACGCCTACGAGTCCGTTTCAACCCTGCACAGGCCTTGCCGTCGTCGATCTCCCTCGACCGGTGCAAGCTGATCAACGCGCTTGCCGCTCGCATCATCGCCATGAGCCCCTCACGTCTGCGCGGCGTCGTAGACGGATACACCGCCAGTGGCAAGACCAGCTTCGGCACCAGACTTCGAGTCGACCCGGAGGCTCCTGCTCGAACCGTCCGGACCACTTGGGTCGGGGACGGTCGCTTTGTGTGGCCACGATCCGCTCACGGGGAGCCGAGGCCGAACGTCTGCACCGCGACCTGGCGGATTCTGCTCGGGACGGTTCGAGGTTCTCCTAGGCTTCCGCCATGGAAGTCGAGGTGGTGGTTGCGCACAGCGAGCGTGCGACGTTGCGTGTGGGCGAGGTCTTCCTGAAGGTCGACTCGGACCAGAACCGGATCGATGTAGAGGTCGAAGCAATGGGGTTGGCTCCGGTTCCCACACCTGAGGTGCTGTGGCGGAAGCCACCGGTGCTTACGCTCGCCGCAGCAGCAGGCCGACCGCTCGGTCATCTCGGTGATCCGTCCTCGGCGTCGACAGCTGCGTGGGTCGCTGCGGGTGCGGCGGTTCGGGCGCTGCATGACGCGCCGTTGCCGCCGTGGCCGGGGCGAGGGGTTGACGAAATAGCGGCGCGTCTCGAAGCAGAGAGTGAGTGGCTCACCGCCAACAACGTGCTGCCCACGGCGGTCGTGAGACGGAATCGAGAGCTCGCCGAGAGGGTGTTGCGGACGTGGAAACCGTGCTTCATCCACGGCGACTTACAGGTCGACCATGTCTTTGTGTCGGGCGACGAGGTGACTGCAATCATCGACTGGTCCGAAGCAGCCCAAGGCGACGCCCTCTATGACCTCGCGACGCTCACCCTCGGCTATCCCGAACGCCTCGACGATGTGATCGCCGGCTACGGAGCTGAGGTTGACCGTGAACTCGTCGCGGCGTGGTGGTCGCTGCGAAGCCTGTCGAACATTCGATGGCTGGTTGAACATGGGTTCGGCCCGATCGAAGCGATGCCCGAGGTTGGAGTGCTAATGCGCCAATGCTTCAGCACGCAGGTAGGGACCCCCGAACAGCGTCCGATCAGAAGCAGGTCCGCCGGTGCAGCCGGACGGGATACGACTACGAACTCGACCCCGCTGTAGCCGCAGAACGTTGTGGTGATGACCAGCGCCGTGGTTGAGGTGATCTCCACCGAACTCGAGAACTCCGATACGCCTAAGTGCCAAGGTCAAAGAAGACCCCGACGTCGTCAGGATAAACCTGGACCCAGTCGCCGGATTCGCGCATGAACAGGACGAAGTGCTGCTCGGACATGTCTGGGTCCGGTCGCCTGGTCACTTCGATCCCGACAATGGGAAGGCGGTCGTGGAATTGCATCTCGCCCAGCGAGAGCACAACAGCACCATTCGGGAACGACTCACCGGACAAGCGAAGTTCGGCGATCTCCTGGCCGGTCACGTAGGTGACGTCTCCAAGCTCTTGTTCGATGGCGGTACGGAGACCGGCACGATCCTCCAGTTGGAGCAAGACAGGTCGGTCCACATTCTCCGCCATGCTGACGATGGCTCGAACAGCCAACTCTTCCGAGTCGGCCGCAGCGACGTCTCGGCAGTCCGATGTTCCGCTACACCCAGAAGCGGCCAGTAGGACGACAACAAGTGCCAAGACACGCCAGCCCGACCAGGCCTTCGGAACCGATCCACTCATGAAGCATCAACATGGGCGTCAAAGGCCCCGCAATGCAGGCAGCGGAATAGGTACGCAGAGAGGTCGGCATCGCGATACCACGAGCGGAGCAGCTCCTCACACTCTTCATCGGATTCGACCCATTCACGGGCAGAACGCCGGACAGCCTCGGTGGCCTCAGGTGGAAACTCGGAGAGCTCCGTCGTCCCTACCCGGCCGACGAACTCGCAAGCGTCATCGCAGTGAGTCCGCCAGCTGGGCTCTTGCCAGCCGGTGTAGCAGGGCGTCCGCGTCGTCACGACTTCCTGGATCTCAGCCCGAAGACCGAGAACTGCAAGTCGATCAAGAAAGCTGACACCGAGCTTCGCCGCCGCGGAGCCGTCATGGATGCACCACGGGCAGATCTTCTCCGGCTCGACCCGACCCAGGCCAGACACCGGTCCTTGGTATCAGTACTCGCGAGGCTGACCGCAGACAACACACGTGATCTCTCGACTGACGATCGCCTCTTGTCGAACAGGGTCAGGAAAGCGGAAGGAAGGCAACTCGCTCATGGACCAGAAGAGTAGGGGCGCGCGGCGACTTCACGCCTTCGGCTGCAAGCCCCTGCCTGCGCGATTGAGCCTTGTCCCGGGGCTTGGACGGCCCCCGTCGACACGGCAGACTGGCGTCTTGAAAGACCAGGTCCGAGCCATCTTCATCTTCGGCGACGGAGGGGTCAACGTCGAACCGAGCGTTTCGCAGGCGGCCGCGTTCATGGAGCCCATCGACATAGAGAACGGCGAGTACGAAGCCGTGATCGACGACACGGGACGGCAATACGAGGTGAAGGTTGTAAATGGTTCCACCCGCCTCGACCGACTGACGCGGTCGATCTCGATGGCCTCATGGAGCTGATACGGAACGACCCATTGGTCCGCTCATTCGTCGACACTGACCTCGAACACCCGTTGCAGGTCGCCGTGGCCATCTCCCGTTTGCAGTGGGAACACCGCTGGCCGCGGTGGCTGAGCCGCCGCCTCCACGGAGACCATCCACCAATCACCGAGTAACTAAGCCGCCCAGTCCCAACACGGCCTCCGTGCCGGCTTCGGCTGCTGAGCCTCCTCAGCATCGACCGTAGCCTTGCCGACGAGTGTCAATCGGCGACAGTGACCATGAACACCGGCCTCCCTTAAACGTATTACACTTAAGGCCGATGGAGATCCATTCGTCGGCATATCGCCACGACCTCAACGACGAGCAGATCTCACACGCGTGGGAGAACGCACTTGGCTTCTACGACATTGACCCCGAGGACGAACCGGCAAAGGGCCTCTGCATCGGGGCCGACACCGCTGGCAACCTTCTAGAACTGCTCTATCTCCAACTCGAAGACGACGACCTGATCATCCACGCCATGCCACTCCGACCCGTGTTCCGGGCCTACCTCACCGGAGAAGACTCATGACCCGACGCACCAAGACCGGCAAGACACTCACCGACAGCGAAATCGCCGCAATCGCCGACGACTTCGAGAACGCCGACTTCAACCCCGACGACATCGAGAAGATCAAGAAGACCCGACGGCGTTCACCACGCATCGGCGACACCAAGGCCGAGGTCCTGACGTTTCGCGCCCCATCCAGCTACAAGCACCGCATCAAGGAACGAGCCGACGCCGACGCCAAGTCCGAAAGCCAAGTGATCCGAGACGCGCTCGACGCCTACCTCTGAGACATGCGCCCAAACTCCGACCGTCGAAGGCGCAAGATGCCGTCAATCACACAGAAGCATCCGTTCCGCTCGCTTCTGTTCGCGATTGGATAGTTGAGAACGCGGGTTCGATTCCCGTCACCCGCTCGCAAGCGAAAGCCCAGGTCAGGGGATCAGGGCCGGGTACCGCAGGTCATCGGCCGCAGGACTTCGCTTCGATTGTTGGAGGTCGGAGCTGGAGAACCATCGCTACGGCTGCTCGCTCTCCTGAATCTCACCCCGGTCAGGTTCGAACCCATCGAGTCAGCTCTATGCCGTCCGCGGGCGCGTTTCGTCACTTTGAGCGACGAGACGTCCGAGCTTCGTCACTCTATGTAGAGCAAGTCCGCCTGCGGGCGCGCTTTCTCACTGTGAGCGGTGATGGGACAGAACATGGTCACGTTTTGTGCAACGGCTTTGAAGATCGACGATCGACCGTTCCGGCTGATCACAACTCCTGGACCGTCACACAACTGACCAAGCCCAGCTTCTGGGGGCACCGGCCACCCGCAAGCCCCTGAACTCGCCCAGGCATAGATCCTGGAGCAAGCTGACGGTCGTCAGCCCGAGGAGAAGCCATGACGAACTCACTGCGCGACGACGAGCGCATCAGGTCCACGCTGGACCGGCTCTACGCAGCCAACGATGCCCAAGAAGCCGACAACCAGCGGTGGCTGAGCGGTGAGGGAAGCCGGTCCACGATCGGAACCGAAGCCGAGGTCGAGGCCGGACGAGCCTTCTGGGCGGACAAGTACGTGGCGCTAGATCGAGACAAGGCCGAGCTTTGTTATCTGCTGTGCCGGATGCGTGGGGCCCGGCGAATCGTCGAGGCGGGCACCTCGTTCGGTGTATCGACGTTGTTTCTCGCCACCGCTGTTCGCGACAACGGTGGCGGGGTTGTGATCGGGACCGAACGTGAGACCGAGAAGGTTGCGGTCGCTCGACAGAACTTCGAGTCCGCCGGTGTGTCCGACCTCATCGAGCTGCGCGAGGGTGATCTCAGGCAGACGCTCGCCCCCGATGACGGACCGGTCGACTTGCTGCTGCTGGACATCTGGGTTGCCATGGTGCCCGCCACCGTCGAACTCGTCGCTCCCCGCATTCCCGTCGGAGGCGTCATCATCGCCGACAACACCATCACACGAAGAGCCGACTACGAGGGACTGTTCAACTTCCTGGATGACCCCAGTAACGGCTTCACCACCATGACGCTCCCCATGAGCAACGGGCTCGAAATGGCCGTCCGGACGACTTGAACATCCCCGGAGGTTGCATTCCTCTAGGGGAATATGTACCTTGCTGAGCGTGATCGACACCGCTCTCGTCCTCGACGCCGTGGGCGAGCCAAACCGCCGCCATCTGTTGCAGCTGCTGCACCACCAACGCGAGTCGACCGTGTCCGAGCTCGTCGACGCCTCGGGCCTGCGGCAACCCCAGGTATCGAAGCACCTCAAGGTCTTGACTCGCGCGTCGCTCGTCTCGGCCCGAACCGACGGCCGCTATCGCCGCTATCGCCTCGACGGGCGAGGGTTGCAGGCCGCACACGACTGGTTTGCTTCCTTCGAGGACGTCTGGCAAGCCCGTTTCGACACCTTGGACGAACTCGTTTCCAACGACACCGAATCCAGCGCCTCCCAGGAGAACCGCACATGACCGACCACAGCACCCCAACCGACCTGTCGACCCTCGATGCCCGAAGAGGATCGGCCAAGATCGAGCTGAACGAGGACGGTTCGTCGTATCGGTGCGTCCGGGTGTTCGGCGCCCCGCCCGATCGCGTCTTCCGGGCCTTCACCGATCCGGCCGACCTGCGCATCTGGTTCCCGTCGGCCGCTCCTGCCGGTTCGGAGATGACCGTATGCGAGTCAGACCCCGTCGAAGGCGGCCGCTACCACTACGCCATGGTCATCCCCGGCTTCGGATCGATGGCCTGGTACGGCACCTACACCCACATCGACCGACCCGCTCGACTCGACGCCGACGAGTGGTTCGTGATGGGCGACGCCGATCCGACCGGCCCGGCGACCGTCCAGACGTTGACTTTCGAGCCGACCGGCGACGGGTTCACGCTGATGACGATGCAGGTCGACCTGCCCGACCCCGAGGATCCCGAGACGTTCATGGAGCAGTCGGCAGCCGGCCTCACCAGCTCGCTGGCCACGCTTGACGAACTGGTGTCGACCTGACCGCCCACGCTCCTGAGGCGAGGCGGTGAAGTAGGGTCCGCCGCATGGAGAATCGGCCGGGCGCACTAGCAGCAATTGGAAGGACCCCGGTCGCCAAGCTGTCGTCGTTTGGTGGCCCAGAGGCGGCGGAGATCTGGGTCAAACTCGAGGCGGCCAATCCCACAGGCTCGTACAAGGACCGCATGGCCCTCGCCATGATCGAAGGAGCAGAGGCAAGGGGTGAGCTGCAACCCGGCCAGACCGTCGTCGAGTACACGGGCGGATCAACGGGGAGTTCGCTCGCCTTCGTCTGCAGCATCAAGGGCTATCCGCTGCGGATTGTGTCCTCGAACGCGTTCGCTGAGGAGAAGCTTCTGACCATGCGCGCCTTTGGTGCCGACCTCGAACTGATCCACAGCGACGAAGGTATTCATCCCGACCTGATCCCACAGATGCAGGCTCGCGTGGCCGAGATCGTCGAGCAGGAGGGCGCCTTTCCCACGGATCAGTTCAACAACCTCGACACACTGGACGGCTATCTGCAGATCGGCCGTGAGCTGGTCGAACAGATCGACGGCGAGATCCACGGCCTGGCCGTCTATGTGGGTGTCGGTGGCGCCTACATCGGAACGAGCCGCCCAATCAGCGAGCGTTGGCCCGACGTCATCCGCACCGTCGTCGAGCCCGAAGAATCCGCCGTCATCGCAGGACGGCCAGCTGGAAGCCACATGATCGAAGGCGGTGGGGTCGGCTTTGTCCCGCCGCTCATCACACCCGACACTTACGACCGGCTCGACGCGGTGAGCACCCAAGATGCCTTCGCGGCCGCTCGCGAACTGGCCAGGGTCGAGGGGGTCTGGACCGGCCCCAGCGGTGGTGCCAGCATCCTCGCGGCCGCTCGCCTTGCCAGGGAACTCGGGCCCGGACACCGTGTCGTCACGCTTCAGCCCGACTCGGGACTCAAATACTTGAACGGCCCTCTGTACAGGTGAACTCGGAACGACCTCGAACGCACCTTCAATTCCTGGTGCGGCTTTGTTCGGCCGAGCAGTCCCCGCAACACTGAGGCGATGGAGCTTCTCCCTGGAACAGATGGGTACATCGACGTCGTCGACCACGCGCTGACCACAACCCGGGCTGTGCGCATGCGGTTGGATCTTGAGAAGCCGGTCGAAGATCAGGTGCTGCTCGACTGCATCGACATTGCCGAGCAGGCACCAACAGGCGGGAACATGGGCAGCCGCCGGTGGATGATCATCCGCGACCAGGCGACAAAGGACCGGCTCGCCGAGTTGTACCTGGCGGCTGGCGGAAGCTGGGTGATCGAGACCGCCGAACGGCTCGACGGCACCAACCACCCCAACGCGCGGATGATGCAGGGAGCGAAGCGTCTCGCGGAAAGCATCGCATCGATGCCGGCACTGGTGATCCCGACGATCATCGGCCGACACGACGGCAGCGGCCGGCCGGGGCTGTTCGATTCGGTTATCCAGTCGGCGTGGAGCTTCATGGTCGCATTGCGCGGTCGCGGACTTGGTTCGGTCTGGACGACGATGTACCTCGGTCAGGCCGACGCGGTCGCCGAGTTGCTCGAACTGCCCGACGACGTCACCCAGATCTGTCTCTTCCCGGTGGCCTATACCAAGGGCGTCGACTTCTCGCCGTCGAAACGACGGCGTCCGGCCCGCGACATCACCTACTTCGACCGTTTCGGCCAGACCAGACCCTCGGCCGATGACCCCACACGCGTCGAGGTCGTGGCCGAAGCCGACGTCAAGGTGAATCCCGCGGCGGTCAGCTCAGCGATCGCGGAATCCGAACTCGCAGACCTGCGTGTCGATGTCGAGCAGATTCCCGGCGGCAGCAGAGTCCGGGTACACGCAGCAGGCGGAGACGATGCGTCAGCATCTCGCGCCGCACTCGATGCAAGGCTGCTGACCATCGTCGAGACCGTCAGGCAGGCGGATTGAAAGCCTTCGGTTCCCGCGGGAGTCATGGGTATGTGTCACTGGTCCGCATCAACCGATGAGGCGAGCAGCAACCCGCCGAACTGAGCGGCGAGCACCGAAATGTCGGTGTCGTGCCGGATCATCGCCTGAAGGGCTACCCCATTGCATACGGCGATGATCAAGGCAGCCATCGCGTCGGGCTCGACCCAGCTGGCGGCGACGCCTTGCTGCTTCAACCTCCCGATCAACTCGGCCAGCCTCGCCTGAAGGGAACCGAGCAACACCCGAGCTCGGTCGCCCAGAGGTCCACCGTCGCCCGAAGCAACCAGAGCCTGGATGAAGACCGGCAGCTGGTCTCGAGAACTCCCGAAGTCGGCGACCAAGGCCTCAAGCGCAGCTCCGAGACCCTGGGCAGCATCCCCGGCAGAGCCCTCGAGGGCATCTAGCACCGGAGACAACCGGGCTTCGAGCTCGCCAAAGAGAGCCTCGGCGATCAGTGCGTCCTTGCTGCCGAAGTAATAGGTGATCGAAGCCAGGTTGGCTTCGGCCCGGTTGGCGATGGTGCGGCTGGTGGTCTTGGCGAGACCCAACTCGGCAAGACAATCCCTGGCCGCCCGCAGCAGCGCCCTTTGTGTTTCGGAGGACGACTCACCCGCGGATCTTCGCTGGCTCGTTGCCTCTTCATTCATACGTTCGTATGATAACAGCATGTCCACCGAGTACGAAGCGACGTGCCCGTTCGAGGTCGAGCGGGCGACGATGATCCATCGGTGGGACCTTCTGACCTTCATCCACTGGGCCTACGAGCCCGAACAAGTGCAGCGCCTGTTGCCCGAGGGGCTCACAGTCGACACCTACGACGGAAAGGCGTGGGTGGGATTGGTGCCATTCAAGATGCAGGTCCGCCTTCCGTGGGGGCCTGCTCTGCCCTGGCTCTCGAACTTCCCCGAGACAAACGTGCGCACCTACGTGACCGCCCCCGACGGAACACGTGGTGTCTGGTTCATGTCGCTCGAGGCAGCACGACTTGCCGCGGTGGCCACCGCCCGCACCACCTACAGGCTCCCCTACTTCTGGGCCAAGATGACCCTCGACCGTCGAGAAGAGGTCTACCGCTACGAAACCGCCAGGCGCTGGCCAGGGCCAAGAGGAGTTGCGTCCGTTGTGCAGGTTCGGGTTGGCGAACAATACGCACCCGAGCAACTCGGCGCCTTCGACCACTTCCTGACAGCTCTGTGGCGCCTTTACAGCGCCAAGCGCAACGGGCTGCGATACGCCCGCGTCCAACACGACCCCTGGCCGTTGCACCGGGCCGAGCTGCTGGAGCTGGACGACAGCCTGATGGAGGCCGCGGGCCTGCCCGCCCCCACAGGCGAACCAGTGGTGCACTGGTCGCCTGGAACCGAGGTGCGCATCGGCTTCCCTCACGGGCTTCGCTAGCCGAGAAGATACGCGACGTGCGGGCTTGGCACGGAGGCACCCCGAACCGGTCCGACGAGCTTCGCGCCATTTCGAACCTCGAGTTCTAAGCACCCTGGTTCCGTGAGCCGGTGGTGCCCGGCATCAACTACTCCGACTGAGTAGGACTGTCGGACCGGACTCGCAAGCTGACCCGCTTCACCGTCGCCGGCTCATACCTCCAGAAGGGCCCGTCCCTCGATGCGGCCCGCCTTCAGGTCGGCCACGGCGTCGTTGATTCGCTCGAGCGGATAACGAACCGTCACCAGATGATCGAGATCGAGCTCTCCAGCCTTCCACCAGTCGATGAAGCGGGGAACATCGGTGCCGGGCGAGCATGAACCTCCGATCGATCCGATCAGGGTGCGCTCGCCAACCAACAACGGCGCCGGCGGCAGTTCGAGCTGGGCCGTCGGGACACCTACGACAACCGCCATGCCGCCGCGGTTGATGGTGTATCTGCCAGGCCTGACCATCTGCAGGGCCTGCGCGACGGTCGCAGGCTTACCGATGCAGTCGAAGACGTAATCGGGACCAAAGACGGGCTGGCGTGCGAAGTCGAGCCCCTCCCCCGGGGTCAGCGCCCGCACGGCCGCAATCGGATCGTCGACCGCGGCGGCATTGACCCCGTGCGTAGCACCGAATCGCATGGCCATGTCGAGCTTGTCGTCCGACAGATCGACGGCAATTATCGGGCTTGCGCCCAGCTTGGCGGCAGCAGCTACCGCACAAAGACCAACGCCGCCGACCCCGATGATGGCCACCGACTGGCCCGCCTGCACCTGTGCTGTGTGCAGGACTGCGCCGGCCCCGGTGATCACGGCACACCCGAGAACCGAAGCGATGTCCAGGTCGACATCGTCAGGAAGGGGCACGACATACATCTCGTCGACCACGACATGGGATCCCCACGTGTAGACGTTTGGGCTGAAGGCCACGTCACCGTCGGGCAATGCGACGGCGGCGGGGGCGGCGGCCCGGTCTGCATGGCCTGCGTCTTTGGGCACCCATGTGACCAAGACGGTGTCGCCGGGTGACACGGACCGAACGTCGGGCCCGACCTGGGCGACCACGCCAGTCGCCTCATGGCCCATCGCCATTCGCCTGGGTGATGCCAAGTGGTGAAGTTGAGAGTGACACAAGGCCGTTATGCCGATCTCGACGAGCACCTCGTGACCGACAGGGTCGGGCAGCTCGACATCGATGAGTTCGACCGGGCTGTCTGCTGCCTCACCCGAAACCGCGACCTTTGCACTGGTGGCCATGGAATCCCCCTTCAACGGTTTGCACCGTATGCAAACTGGACGTGGCGAAACCAATCGTTCGCCGGGCCCGGCGGTGTTTGGGGATGATCCAGGGTGGGTATGGCCCGACCCATGAACACCCACGGCCGCTACTCGTCCAAGCCACTCGACCCCGACGTTGCACGCGACCTGGTCATCCGCATCGAACACCAGGGCGTGAACACCGACCGAATAGTCGTTGAGACCCCAGCGCAGCGACCGGACCCGACAACCGCAAGGATCGATGGGCCTGCGCTGCGTAGACCCATCGCCCGCGTCGGTTTGGGGATCGCCATCGGTGGTCTGGTCGGATTGGCAGTGGGGCTGATCGTGGTCGCAGTGTCGAGTGCGACGACAGTGACCGTGGCCATCACAGGAATCGTCGGTGCCGTGGCCGGACTGCTGATGGCCTTGTACTGGCGGCTCCCGATCAACCGGTCGATCTCGCGGGTGGACGCGGCCGATTTGGCGATAGTCACCGTCGACCTGAGCGAGCTGGACGAGGGCACCGCCGAGCGCGTCATCGCCCGCGTAGATCTGGCCTGAACCGGCGGACCACCACCGGTGCTGGGATCAGCCGGTGAGACCCTGGTGGTCGAACGCCGCGAAGAACTCGACAACCCCTTCGCTGTTGTCGGTGCGAATCGCCCCCGAGGCGATCAACTCCGACAACGTCGCCCTTCCCGCCATCAGCGCTGCCAAGGTCGCAACATCGGTCGAGATGCCGATATCGGCGCCGACCCCATCGGTGGGAACCGCGACCCCGTTGCGCAAAACGAGACCGGCTCTTTCGTCTTCGAGCTCGATCGAGAGATGCACTGGGGCCGAGGGCACCTTGCTGGGCTCGACCAGCACGCGCAGCGCGTGGAAGGCACCGACGGGATTAGCGGCCACGGCTGCGGCACCGAATCGGTGCTGGCGATGGCGAGTCATGTCGAGATGGCCTTCGAGTTCGAGGGCACGGGTGAGGGCCCAGTTGCGAACGTTCGCGCTGGTGGTGCGTTGGGCGGCCTCGCGCAGCACGAACGCCAGAAGTTGCCTGTCCGCGGATGAACCGCCGTCGGCACGGCCGGAGTCGTCGGTGTCGCAGTGAACCAGCCAAGATGCGAGCTCCAAGGCCCAACGGAGGTC
>JAGQSP010000138.1 GCA_020439485.1 Acidimicrobiales bacterium
AACCTCATCGTCAAGGCCGACGTCCACGGTTCGCTCGAGGCCGTCACCGAGAGCCTTCGCAAGCTCGAACGTGACGAGGTCAAGTTGGCCTTCGTGTCCCGAGGCGTGGGTGGCATCTCCGAAAACGATGTGCAGTTGGCGGCAGCCACCAACGCGACGATCCTGGGCTTCAACGTCCGCGCCGATCGCAAGGGACGCAGCCTGGCCGACGAACTCGAGGTCGAGATTCGGCACTACGAGATCATCTACAAGCTGCTCGAAGACGTCGAGAACGCCATGCTCGGCCTGCTCGAACCCGAGTACGAAGAGGTCGTCACCGGCGACGCCGAGGTTCGCGAGATTTTCAAGATCCCGCGCATCGGCCTCATCGCCGGTTGTTACGTGCTGAACGGTGTCATCACCCGCAACTCGAAGGTTCGTTTCCTTCGCGAGGGCACCATCATCTGGCGGGGCACTGTGTCGTCGCTCAAGCGCTTCAAGGAAGATGCTCGCGAGGTCTCGGCCGGGTACGAATGCGGCATCGGCTTGTCCGACTTCCAGGACTTGCAGCCGGGAGACATCATCGAAACCTTCGAGGAACGCGAAATCCCTCGCACCTAGAGCTGGGCGTAACCAACGATGTACGTGCTGGCAATGTCCATCGACCTGAAGCTGCCCGGTTGCGCGTCGCTGAAGGAGAAGCGGGCCGCTCTGCGGCCGGTCATCGACGGCATCAGACACCGTCAGCAGGTCTCCGTCGCCGAGACGGGTCATCACGATCTGTGGCAGCGGGCCGGCATCGGTGTTGCCGTGGTCAGCGTCGACCAGACAGGTGCCGACGAGGCGATGGACCGCATAGAACGATTCGTCTGGTCGCGGCCAGACGTCGAGGTCATCTCGACCGAGCGGTATTGGCTCGAGATCGACCGCTGATTGGAGGATCACCGTGCCAGCCCGAGGACATAAGAGAGAGTTCCCCCGCTCGGCGCGTGTGGGCGAGCTGCTTCGCGAGATCATCGCGTCGGAAGCCGAGCTGATCGACGACGATCGGCTACTGGGCGTAGCCATAACCTCTGTCGACGTCGACAACGAGCTCGAGAAGGCCGTTGTGTACTTCGATTCCGACGACGCCGACTCTGCAGATGCGGCCCTGCACGAACACTCGGGTCGGTTGCGGCGCGCGGTCAGCAGCCAGGCGCGTATCCGGCGCACGCCTCGTCTCGAGTTCGAGTTGGACCGCTCGATAAGCACGGGCAACCGCATCGAGGAGATACTGGGCAACCTCGATATCCCACCCGCCGAGGACTGATGTGGCGCGGCGCAAGCCCAGCAAGGTTCACGGCGTCGTCGTAGTCGACAAGCCTGCAGGGGTGACAAGCCACGACGTCGTCGGCATGGCTCGCAAGGAGTTGGGCGAGCGACGTGTAGGCCACAGCGGCACACTCGATCCTGATGCCACGGGCGTCTTGTTGTTGGGGGTTGGCAGGGCGACGCGGCTGATGCGTTTCATGACGATGCTCGAGAAGACCTACACCACCGAAATCGTCTTCGGAACAACAACCGACACCCTCGACGATTCGGGCGAGGTGATCGCTCACCACGACACATCGCGGATCGCCCCCGAAGCCGTGGCCCAAGCCGCCGCCGGCCTGACCGGCAGCATCATGCAGGTACCGCCGATGGTGTCGGCGGTGAAGGTTGGCGGAAGACGCCTGCACGAGCTTGCCCGCGAGGGAATCGAAGTCGAGCGCCAGGCGCGGCCGGTCGAGGTGTACTCGTTCTCGACCGAGCCAACCGACGATCCACTGGTCTATAGGGCCACCGTCAGGTGCGGGTCGGGTACCTACGTGCGCGTGCTTGCCGCCGACCTGGGACAGGCGCTGGGCAGCGGCGCCCACCTGCGCAACCTCAGGCGAACCCGAATCGGGTCTTTCGATCAGGCGCAGGCGTCGGCGCCGGGCCAACTCGAGCTGTTGGCGGTCGAAGCAGCAGTAAGAGACCACGCTCGCATCGAGGTCGATGCCGACGAAGCCCAGCGCATCGTGCACGGCGCCCATTTGTCATCGCCCCCGATTGGTGACGGACCCTGGGGGGTGTTCAGCCCCGATGGCGCCTTGCTGGCGGTGCACGAGCGTGACGATGCCGGACGTGTCAAACCGGGTGTCGTTCTGGCCCAGTCCAACTGACCGGTAGGTTGTTCGCCCGTGGAAGTCATTCGAGACATCGACTGGTGCCCCAAGCCCGAGAAGGGCTGTGTGGTGACCATCGGTCAATACGACGGGGTACACCGAGGCCATCGTGCGGTCGTGTCGGAGATGCACCGCATTGCCGCAGAGCTCAACGCTCGCACCGCAGTGGTGACCTTCGACGTGCATCCGGCAACGGTGGTTCGCCCCGAATCGGCGCCGCTTCAGCTCAGCGACCTCGAACAAAAGCTCGAGCTGTTGGCCGAGACCGGCGTCGACTACGTGCTGGTGATCACTTTCGACCAGCGGCAGGCCTCGATGGAGGCGGCCGACTTCGTAGATCAGGTCCTGATCGAGTGCCTGAACGCCAAAGCGGTGGTGGTGGGCGAGGACTTCCACTTTGGCAAAGGACGTGGAGGCAACGTCTCGACACTGACCAAGATGGGTGCCGACCTGGGGTTCGAGGTCATGGGCCTGCCCCTGGTCAAGCAGGCGACATCGGAGGGTGAGACGATCTCGTCCACGGCCATCCGTGCCGCCCTCAGCGCCGGAGACGTGGCCAAGGCTCAGCGCCTGCTGGGCCGGCCCTATGAGGTCCGCGGAACCGTCAGCCCGGGCGATCGTCGTGGCCGCACCATCGGTTTCCCAACGGCCAATGTGCCAACCGATGCTCGCACCCAGCTGCCCGCCGAGGGCGTCTACGCCGCCATCTACGAGCGCCCCGACGGGTCCAAACACAAGGCGGCGGTGAACATCGGCCGGCGGCCAACGTTCTATGAGTTTGTCGACAGGCCCTTGATCGAGGCCCACCTGATCGGGTTCAGGGGCGATCTGTACGACGAGGAGGCCAAGGTCAGGTTCGTCCAGCGGCTGCGGGGCGAGAAGCGCTTCGACGGCATCGACGAGCTGAAGGCACAACTGGAGCTCGACATTGCTGCCGCATCGGAGGCTCTGCGGTAGCGGAGTCTCGCCCAGGCTGCTAGAGTGTCCAGGTTGCGTGTGTGAGAGCCCGGATGGCGTCACGCACATTCACAAGTCCCAACGTCGCCGGGACGGCGGCCGACGGCCGTTCTCGCCAGAAGGTTTTTCGAATACACATGCCCAACAAGACTGCGACCATCTCCGAGCATCGCCTCCACGAGTCCGACACCGGGTCCCCCGAGGTCCAGGTAGCGATCCTCACCGAGCGCATCAACCACCTCACCGAGCACTTCAAGGTCCACAAGAAGGACCACCACGGCCGTCGCGGCCTGCTGATGCTGGTGGGCCGTCGTCGCCGTCTCCTCGACTACCTGAGGGACAACGACGTCGAGCGCTACAGGGCGCTGATCGCCAAGCTCGGCCTTCGTCGCTGACCACTTCTTCCAACGAGCGGCCCCAGTGGCCGCTCGTTTCCGTTCTGCACAACCGTCCGCGCACTGCTGCGCGTTCTGTGGTTCTGTGGAACCCAACACGAGTCTGATGACAACAAATGGACGGGAAGGTCCCGTCCTCGATTGGAGAAATGATGGCTGAAGCCATTTCCGTGTCGGGCCAGATCTCTGGCACCGACAAGACCCTCACGTTCGAAACCGGCAAGTTGGCCGGGTTGGCGAACGGAGCAGTCACCGCCCGCATGGGCGACACCCAAATCCTGGTAACCGCCACCGCGTCTTCCAAGCCGCGCGACGGTGCCGACTTCTTCCCCCTCACCGTCGACATCGAGGAGCGTATGTACGCCGCGGGCCGTATTCCCGGCTCGTTCTTCCGTCGCGAAGGCCGTGCGTCTGAGGACGCGATCTTGGCGTGTCGCCTGATCGACCGCCCCCTGCGCCCCAACTTCAAAGAGGGCTACCGCCACGACACCCACATCGTGGGCACCATCTTGGGTGTCGACAGCCAGAACCCTTACGACGTCATCGCCCTGAACGGCGCCTCGGCGGCGCTGTGGGTATCTGACATCCCCTTCGAGTCGCCCGTGGCGGCCGTTCGAATCGCCTGGTCCACCGAAGGCACCTGGATTCCGTTCCCCACCTACGAAGAGGGCGAAGCCTCGACCTTCGAAATGGTGGTGGCCGGTCGTCAGCTCGACAGCGGCGACATCGCCGTGATGATGGTCGAGGCCGGTGGCACCGAGAAGTCGTTCCAGTACTACGCCGATGGTGCCCCAAAGGTCACCGAAGAGGTCCTGGCCAGCGGTCTCGAGGCCTGCAAGCAGTGGATCGACGACGTCATCGAGCTGCAGAAGTCGCTGCGCCTGGCCGTTGGCGCCAAGCCCGAGATGGATTGGGTCCGTTCGGCCGACTATTCAGACGAGATCATCGCCGCCGTTCGCGAGGTCGGCACGGAGCGCCTCACCGAAGCCCTCAGCATCGCCGACAAGGCACAGCGTGAGGCTCGCGAGTCCGAGCTTCGTGGCGAGATCGCCGCCGAGCTGGTCGAGCGCTTCGCCGATGTCCCAGACGCCGCCAAGCAGGTTGGCAACGCCATCCGGTCGGCATCCAAGGAGATCGTGCGCAGGCGCATCGTCGAAGACGGGTTCCGCATCGACGGTCGTGCCACCAACGAGGTGCGGCCGTTGTCGGCCGAGGTCGGGCTGCTGCCCACCGCACACGGTTCGGGCCTGTTCCAGCGTGGCGAAACCCAGGTCATCAACGTGTGCACCCTGGGCATGAGCCGCATGGAGCAGCTGATCGACACGCTCAACCCGTCCGATCGCAAGCGCTACATGCACCACTACAACTTCCCGCCGTTCTCGACGGGTGAGGCCGGCTTCATGCGTGGCCCCAAGCGCCGCGAGATCGGCCACGGCGCCCTCGCCGCGCGCGCCCTTCTGCCCGTGATTTCTTCGAAGGCAGAGTTCCCCTACGCGCTGCGCCTCGTGTCCGAC
>JAGQSP010000139.1 GCA_020439485.1 Acidimicrobiales bacterium
AGGCGCAGGTTCGACTCGAGCGGACTCGGTCTCATGATCACACCCCCGGACCACAGCACGGCTCCGTCTCTGGTCGAGATCAGCTCGAAGTCGTTGCCCGCTCTCTGAACGTAGGTCGTCCGCAGAAGCCGATCGCCGAACCCGCCGATCAACAGGAGCGGATCGGTCGTGTGTCCCGCCTTGATGCCGAGAAATATTCCCTCTTCTTTGCTGCCCGGCAGGAACGGGGCGTCTTGTCGCCAGCGATCGTGGGCACCATGGCGGATATACATGTCGGGGTCCAGCCCGAGCTCCTCTATCGCCGCCTTGTATATGGGGGTCGGTACCGGAACGCCGTTCAGGTCGACGATCTCGAACAGATCGAGATCGCCGGTCATCGGCATGCCGTTCCCCTGGTACAGGCCGGTATCGATCAGCAAGCCGTCGCGCACATCTACCAGACCCTGGTCTCGGAGCTTCTGAATCGAGGCGAGGTTGTCCTCGTATTCGACCCGCCTTTGGGTGAAACGTTTGGCCACAACCTCGACCAGATCGGGCCCGAACTCGTCGCCCCAGTGATTGCCGATTACGGCTCGGGCGTCTTGAGCCCACCGGTTCTTGTAGGCCGTCCACTCGACGTCGTCGGTCATGAGTGCAGGACGGCGGCCACCGTTTGTGACCAGGTCCCAGTCGGCGTCTGGGATGCCGTCGGGCCTGGTCGCCAGGCGTGGGTCGAAGAACCCGACCAGACCCTCTGGCGAGTCTGGACCGTTCGGAACTCCGCTCGCGCTCGGCCCTCCGATCAGCGGATCGACAGGGCTCACCGTTTTGGTCTTGATACGGGTGTCCTTGCCCGACAACCCCAGGCCTTGCCAAACGGTCGAGGCCTCGTTTGCGCCTCGCATTGCCAGCACCAATCCGTGCTTCGCCGCGAACTGTTGGAACTTGACAAGAACGTCGTCGCGAATTCCATGTGTACCCGGGTCGACGATGCGCCCCGGCACTGGCGGGACTTGTGGCTCAACCTCGCCGTGCGGGTTATCGCGAGCTCTGGGCGTGTTGTTGCTCGCCTTGAATTCGAGATCGGGGCCACCCTCGAGGTGGCGTAGCCCAAGTTCCATTCCCTTGTCGATCACCTTGTCGACCGCCATGTCGATAGCGGTGTCGGTCAGGGTCTTGGCCTGGCCCATCTCGTCGGTTCCGGTTGCATCGAACCAGGTGATCTCGCCGGCCTGATACGCCTCGTACTTTGCATAGACGTTGGTCATCACGGCCCAATGGGTGTCGGCCCCGCTGTAGGCGACAAACCCGCGGTAACAGCCGATCGTCGCCACCGCCCACACGTGATCTACGAGGTCCGACACGTCGTCCTCGTAGAAATCGACCTGCTGCCACAACGTCGACTGGAATCGGCTCTCCGACCACATGAACCCGATGTGTGGCTCGTCGGCTTCCTCCAGCGCCGCAATCGGATCGGTCGGTGTGTTGATGACCAGCCACTTGGCGATGGCACGTGCGGCGCCTCTGCGGTCCCACCGGTCCGACTCCATCAGTTGCCCAATGGCCTGGAACCCGAGACTCAGTTGCTTCAGGTAGCCCGTTGCATAGGCCTCGAGCCGATCGGATCGATCGGTGGGTCCACCGTTGCGCCGAGCGGCCGCACGTGCGACGTTCCACTCGTCGAACACCGCATGGAGGTGAGTCAGGGCGATCGCAAGCTCGCGAGAGGCAGCTACCTCGTAAGCGAATCCATCGAACTCCTGCACTTGGCCGTCGTGGGGCCCGTACAGGCCGATGTTGATCGCCATGCCGTCAGCCACCGAAAAGTCGAGATCGGCGAAGTCGAGGAACGCTGTGTCGTCGTCGAGGCGCAGGCCCTCGAGGCGATAGTGCAAGGTGCCCTCAGAACTTCCCACCAGGGGCACGTACAACGTCTGTGACTGATCGCCGACGCCGAGGCGAGCGACCAGGATGTCGTCTGGCTCACCCGACTCGGGTGCGCCAGTACGCACCACCACGCTGAATGGCTGGTCCTTGGAGATGTGACGCACGGGACGTCCCACCTCGTCGACTATCCAGATCTGGGTCAGCGGCTCCATGGTCTGCTCAACAACCGATCGAGCCCAGGTCGAGCTCCGGTACGGTCGTGGGGTCAGTCACCGCGACGCTGCCGGTCAGTCCGACTCCGCCTATGTCGGCAACCGGAACCTCGATGCTCGAGAACAGCTGCCCGGCGAGATCTGACGGGATGAGCGACAGATAGACCACCGTGTCGTTGCAGATCCGCAGCCCCTGCTCGTCGTTGCTCTCGATGAGTGTCGGGAACGAACTGCATTCAGCCCCCTCGAGTTCGGCGTTGCTGGCGAAGTCAAAGCCGGCCGAGGTCAGGATCGAGTTACCTGGACACGCAATCGCTTGGGGGTCGAGGCCGACATAGGCGACCGCGTAAACCACACCGACCCTGTACCAGCGAGCCTCGACCGTTCCCGGTTCAGCAGGCAGCAACTCGGGCTCGGGCGTGCCGCCTTGGAATGTGTAGGACTGGTTGAGCACAGCCGACGCGGGCGATGCGGGAATCGCCACTGCGCCACCTGCCGAGCCTGCTGTGGTGCTGGTCGCCTGCGTCGTGGTCGGGGCTGCGGCCGTGGTGGTCACAGCGACCGTTGTGGAGGTCGTCGACGATGTTGACGTAGACGTAGACGAGGCCGCAGACGTCGGTGGCGTAGCCGTTGACGTAGTCGACCCGGCGCTGTCCTCACCCCCGCCGCAAGCGCCGAACAGCATCGCCAGCGCCATGAGCAGCGCAACTGGTCGCTTCAGAATCATGACCATCCCCCTGGGTTGTCCGATCGTCGACGACCTTGGCTCAGTCGCGTCAGCGAGACGCCAGCCGTTGTCGGGGTATGGCGCTGAGCAACCGCTGACGCCTCGCTGACGCCGGATGGCTACCGTGCGGTCATGGATTCTGCGGGCCCAGGGGTGGTCCAGCGCAAACCGATCGAACGGCCACGCCTCCAGACGGCTCTGGCCGAGCGCCATCGCCGCCGCCTGGGCTTGGTGATCGGAGGTGGCGGCGCAGGCAAGTCCACGCTCCTGGCCCAGTTGATGCGCACGGCCGGGATCAATGTCGACGTCTTCCACACGTGCACATCAGCCGATGCTTCGGCCGACCGCCTGATCGCGTCGCTGGTGGACGCTGTGCACGAGGTTCTCGGCTCACACGACCCACGGCCGGCCAGCATCGACAATCTGGTCGATCTCGTACTGGCTCACTCGCCCGGTCACGTGTGCTTGGTGCTCGACGACCTGCACACCGTCGAAGATACGACGGCCATCGAACAACTGCTGACGTCGCTGCCAACCAACGGCCATCTCCTCTTGTCGAGCCGAAGGCGCCCCAAGTTCGACATCGCCAGGCTCGACGCCGCCGGGCAACTCTTCGAAATCGAGCAGGACGATCTTCTGCTGACCCGCGAAGAGCTGATCGACTTCGCCAACTCCAGGGGCGTAGACATCGCCCAACTCGAAGCTGCCGAGGGTTGGCCCGCGTTCGTCGAGCTGGCCGCCTCCGGGTCGGCAGTGCGGTCGCTGCGATATCTCGAGCAGGAGGCGTTGAGGGAAATCGCGCCCGACAGGCGGCGAGCGCTGGCCCAGTTCGCGTTCGTAAGGGGCGGCGACGACGAGATCGCCACCGCCGTAACGGGCCTGCGACTCGACGAACTGCTTGGCGATCTGCCGCTGGTCGGTTGGGAGGGTGACCGCGCCCGCCTGCACGACCTTTGGGGTGACGTTCTGTGGCACGAGATCGACAACTCGACACGGGTGCAAGCAGCCCTTGCGGCCGCGGAGATCTGCCGGTCACGAAATCAGCACGACGCCGCCATCGACCTCGCTGCTTCGGTCGGTTGCTGGGACGACGCTCTTGCAACGATGTCCACCGCCATTGCACAAGGAGTCGACGGCGGCCTGCGGCCCGGCCAGCTACATAGGTGGCGCAAGCTGATTCCTGGGCATCTGGGCGACCATCCAACGGTCAATCTCATCGATGGGATCGCCGCCCGAGAATCCGATCCGACCTCGGCACGCACTTGGCGGTCGCTCGAATCGGCAGCGGCGGGATTCCGAGCCGAGAACGATTCCGAACTGGAGCTCGTTGCGTTGCTTCAGCTCGGTTACGTCGCCCGCATCGGCGGCGACCCGCAGCGCGTCGACGAGATCATGACGAGGGTGCGCGAGCTGGCCGATCGCCATCCGTCGGCTCGACCGTTCCTCGCGTTCGGCGATGCATGGGCTGCGCTGGCACGAGGCAACCCGGCGGCCCAGCTCGTGGCGATGCAGTCGATAGCCGAGATCGAACTACCCGAGGTATGGCGCATCACCCGCGACCACCTGATCGCGCACGCCTTGTTCGGCCTCGGCAGGCCGCGCGACGGTCTGGCGGTTGCACCGCGCGACGTGGCCTCGGCGAGAGTGCCGGTGCCCGGGGCCCTCGTCACCTATCCCCAGTGCCTCTGGCATTCGGGGCGACCTGTCGAGGCCCGAAGCGTCTCCCCGCCCAGCGACGCTCCAGATCTAGGAGCCAGAGACCTGTTCATCGTCGCGGCCTGGAACTCACTGACCGCGGCTTACGCAGGAGATGCTTCGGCTTCACGCGAACACCTCGCCATCGCCAGAACGGCCGCCGGCGAGAGCCCGAGCGCACTGATATCGCTGCAGCTCCTGGGGCTCGAGGTTCTGGTGGCGGTCGCAGAACGTCGCGACGACGACGCGGCAGGCTTGATGCGAAGCCTGTTCGAGCGAGCACCGCTGGCGCCTGGCATCGCCGAACAGACCATGCGCAACAATCTGGCCCTGGCTTACGCACTCGACCCCGGCTGCAGGCAGTACTGGGACCGTGCCGACTTAGGGCCGTCGATAGCCGAGGCCCGGGACGCCATCCGGGCGCTGACGGCCGCACGCGAAGACGACGACCTGAGATCGCTGCGATCGCTCAGGTGGCCCGAACCGGGCTATCTGGCAACGGTGTTGCCCTGTCCATGGGCGATCGAGTTTGCTCTGCGAGGGCTCGCAGCCGGCCGCCAGGAAGGGCGTCGGCTGGCTTCGTGGCTGTGCGAACACTGGGGCGATCCGGCCCGACTGGCCCTACGCGCCTGGACCGACGATGCGTCACTTGGCGCGGTGGCACGCGACGTGTTGTCGAGCACTCCAACGCCCCCGTCGGCAGACGTCGAGCTTCGCGTGCTGGGTCGCGCCGAGGTGATCGTCGACGGCCGGACCAGCGACGACCCTGACATGCGCCGCGAGCGGGTCAGGTCGCTGCTGGTGTCTCTGGCGCTCAATCCCCGAACGACGCGAGAGCGGCTGGCAGGTCAGCTCTGGCCCGACCTCGAGCAGGACAAGGCACTGCGCAACCTGCGCACCACCCTCAACTATGTGCACCGAATCGTCGAGCCGGGTCGCTCGCCCGGTGACGCTCCTTGGTTCATACGATCCGACGGAGCCTCGATAACCCTCACAGGCGGACTGAGCATCGATCTCTGGCGGTTCAGGGAACTGCTGGACGGTGCCGATTCGGCTGAGCGCGCCGGACGCCCACTCCAAGCCCTGCCGCTGCTGGTGTCAGCCACCCGCCTCTGGCAAGGCGACCTGGCCGACGACCTCGACCACCACTGGCTCGATCTCGAACGAATCCATCTGCGCAGCCGCTTCGTGCGTGCATGTTGCCGGGCCGCCGAGCTCTCGGTGGCTGTGGGTGACCCCGGCAGCGCGGCCGATTTGGCTCGTCGCGCCCTGGCGGTCGATCCGTGGAGCCGACCGACGCACCTGGTGCTCGCCGACGCGTATCAATCACTCGGCGACACAACCTCCGCCGCAGCGATCCGCGATCGGCTGCACAAGGTCGAGGGACCGTGATCCGGCGGTCGCATTCCGGGATCTTGCTGCGAGACTGGCAAGGGTGACAATCACTTCGGACTCCCCCGCCGATCTGTCCTTCGGAACGTTCAGTTCGTCCCCGCCGTGGTTGGTCGACCCCCAGCAGATGCCGTGGCGCCAGGGGCTCGACGAGGTGCGTGAGCGCACCCGCCTGACGGTCCCCAAGCTGGTGCAGGCCCGCAAGTTTCCGCCGCTGGGGCGCCTCATCGAGACCGGCGGACGTTTCGGTTGGGCCATCCTGCGGTGGCGAATGGGCGCCCGGCGCCAGGGCGGTTCAGCGTCGCGCACCGACCTCAGCCACCGCCTGCGTGTCTCGGCCGAACACCTCGGCCCCACCTACATAAAGCTGGCCCAGATCATCTCGGCCGGCGAAGGCGTGTTCCCCGACGAACTGGTCGAGGAGCTGAAGAAGTGCCGCGACCAGGTCAAGCCCGAGCCATTCGACGTGGTCAGGGC
>JAGQSP010000140.1:0-1482 GCA_020439485.1 Acidimicrobiales bacterium
CTGGTGGAGCCGGCGGCCATAGTCGACGCTTGGACCCACGGCGCCCGAGTGCTCTACGTGGCGCTGACCAGAGCGGTGCAGCAGCTTCACATAATCCACGCCAGACCGCTCCCGGCCGACCTCGGCTGAGTCCTCGAAACGGCCAAATCGGTGGCCCCTAGCCTCACAACCGGCCAGATTCCGCCGACGGAACCCCATGCGGTCGATGTCGAAAGCACGAGTTCTGGCAGCGGGTGGTGCGCTCTGTGCCCTCGTCGTCATGGGTGGGTCGGCCAACGCGGCCGATGACGATGAGCCCACTTGCGACGGCATCGGGGCCCTGGCAGGCGTCAACAGCGCCCCCCTGGCCATCGACGACGACGCTTGGGTCGAACCCAGCGGTGCCATCGCCATCGACGTCCTGGCCAACGATGTCGACTTCGACGGTGACGCTCTGACTATCTCGTCCGTCACCCCTGCGACCCACGGCGAGGCCTCCGTCGAGGACGGCAAGGTCGTCTACGAACCGGGCTTGGGTTTCGAGGGCGAAGATTCGTTCAGCTATCACGTCGACGACGGCTCGTGTGGAACCGACCAGGCGCGAGTCACCATCGTGGTGTCCAATGACAAGCCCGATGGCGGTGGCGAGGCCGATCCGGACGTCGAGCCACCTGTCACGACGCTTCCGACGTTCACCGGCTGAAGGCGATGAAGCCGAGGCTTGCCTGGCTCTTGGCCGCGCTGGCGCTGACCGCTTCGGCGTGCACCGCCACCGCGGGCGCTGCGAGCTCCTCGTCTGACCCGGACCCGGCGCAACCGGCGGTTCGCGACGTCGCCCGCGCCACCATCGAACCGATCGACTGGGAAGCGGTACCCGAGGGTGCCGCCTACATCGCCAGGGTGAAGGGCCTCACCTCGGTGCTGGACGCTCCCGGCGGCACCCAGGTGGCGCTGCTGGACCCAACCACCGACTTCGGATCTACCACGACCCTGTCGGTGGTGGGCACGCCCGGTCCTCACGACGAATGGATCGAGGTAATGCTCAACCAGCGGCCGAACGGAACCGCGGGATGGGTATGGGCAGACGACGTCGACCTGATGTGGACGACACTGCACATCGAGATCGACCTCGAACAGCGCGAGCTGCGACTGTACGACGGCGAGGAACTGTTGATTCGTGGAGAGACGGCCGTGGGCAGCCAGGCCAATCCCACGCCCACCGGCCGAACGTTTGTGACCGATCGGGTGGCTTCAACCGACCCAGATGCGCTGTACGGCCCCTTCGCCCTGGGTCTGGCGCTGTACTCGGAGGTGCTGACCGAGTACGCGGGCGGTGACGGTCAGGTCGCCATACACGGCACCAACACACCCAGATCGCTGGGCCAGGCCGTGTCTCACGGATGTGCCCGGGTGCACAACGACGTGATCATGTTCCTGGCCGGCAAGGTGCCCCTTGGCACCCCGGTGACGATCTACTGAGTCACCTACTGGGACCAGCCGGGC
>JAGQSP010000140.1:1571-2231 GCA_020439485.1 Acidimicrobiales bacterium
TCGTCGGCCTCGGCCGTGCGAGCCATCGGGATGGTGCTGCGAAGCCGTGAGTGCCAGTCGTCGCCCAGAACGGTGAAGTGCTCGAGCATCTGGGTCTCGATGATGCCGGGATGCACGCTGTTGACCCGCACGCCGAAGGGCCCCAGTTCACGCGCCGCCGCCTTGCTCATACCCCTTACCGCCCACTTGGACGCGACGTAGGCAAAGGCGGAGCCTCCGGCGCCCGACAACCCGGCGATGCTGGAGATGTTGACGATGCTCCCCGAACCGCGGTCTTTCATGGCTTCGGCCACGGCCTTCATTCCCAGGAAGACGCCGGTTTGGTTGATGTCGACGACGCGGTTGTAGTCGGCGAGCGAGGTTTCACACATCGGCCTCACCAAGAAGACACCCGCGTTGTTGACCAGGCCATCGATACGGCCATGACGGTCGAGCGTCTCGGCAACCACCTCGGCCCACCGCGCCTCGTCGACGACGTCGTGATGCATGAAGTGAGCGCCGATCTCGTCGGCCAGCGCCTGGCCCTGGTCGGTCAACACGTCGGTGATGACCACCTCGGCCCCCTGGGCCCGGCAAAGCCGGGCCTCGGCCTCGCCCTGGCCACGGCTACCGCCGGTGATCAGAACCACTCTTCCTGAAAGCAACCCCTCTGACATGGGC
>JAGQSP010000141.1 GCA_020439485.1 Acidimicrobiales bacterium
GCCTCGGTTGGTTGAGGGATGACGTTGTACGAATCGTGAGCGACGTAGCTGACGCGTCCCAGTTCGTCGCCGCTGTCTGCGTCGATGTTGATCTGCCACCAGCCTTCGTTGCCGATCGCCTCGATGGTCAAGTTCCAAGCGAGCGCAAGCGTGCCGTCTGCGGTGGGTATCAGTCTCAGTTCCGCAGGGATCTCGGAACGTGAGACCCCTCCGTCGCTGAGCCGCGTCGACATGCTGTCCCCTGCGGCCGATGCCCTCAGCATGAACGGCGCGCTCGGAGAAAGGCCCAACGCGTTTGCGGCTGCAGCGGCCGCGCCGGCGGGAAGTGTCTTTGGCCTGATCCGGGGAGCGGCCTTTGCGAGGTCGGGCTTGAAATTGATGTTGTGGTCGACGACCTCGCCGGTTCGGTCGATGGTGAAGTTGGCTGTTGCGCCTTCGACGACGATGCCGCGATACCGCTGCTGCAGGTAGACGTGGATGGCCGAAGTGTGGTCCGACTCGACCACATCGGTGACCACTACATCGTCGAGGTCGCCGGGGAGCAGGCCATGGTCTGTACGGACCTGCTCGAGCAGATCGATCGCCACCTTCGCCGGGTCGAAGCCTGCCGGGGCCCGGGGCGCAACCGGCACGGGGCGCTGGTTGGGCTGGACGCCGGCCGCAGCGGGAGTGATCGGAGCTTGCTGGAGGGACAGCCCGATCATGGCCATGCAGATGAGTGACAGCTTCAGTGCACGCATGCAAGGCCCTTCCCTCTGTTTGTGCTGATACAGTCAGTGCGAAGCTATGTCATGGCCACGCGGAGTGGCAAATAAACCGCGGGGGCAGCGGGAACCCGAGACATATTTGGCTCAACCCCTGGATTCCCGTCACTCTTTATGCTCAACTCTGACGTGTGAGTGGTACAAATCTCACTCTGCGTGATCGCAGGGCACGGCTGCGAGGAGCGCGTTCGGTGGAGGTCGGGCAGGTGGGTCTCTCGTGATCTCAGTTCTCTGGTTTCTCGTGCTCGCCTTTCCCAAGGCGGGCTTCTACCTGGGTGCGGTGCCCGTCACATTCGCGTCGTTGGTCGTTATGGGCTACGCCGCATACCACTTCCTTTACCCGGGATATCCGCCCAAACGATTGGCCGACTCACGCCGATTCAACCGGATCCATCTGATCCTGGTCTGGGTCTTGCTTCTCGGCCTGCTGGTCCGATTCGAAGAGATGTCGGCCACCGACCTGGCCGCGTGGTTGCTGTTCGCGGCGAGCCCGCTCGCGTATCACGCCGGACTTCGCGTGCGCAGGCCGAGGGTTGCGGTGGCCGCTGTCTTGGTCGCAATGATTGCGGTGGGCTGCTACGGGGTCGCTCAGAATCTCTTGGGCGTCGAGGAGACTGCGGTGCCGGGGCTGACCCACGTCCTCGGCGAGGATCTTCTGGCCGACAACCCGATCACCACGCGGTCGGGGTCGATCAAGAGCCCGTCGACATTTCACAACGGCAACCTCGCGGCGGCCATGTTGCTGACGGGTCTGACGGCAGTCGGCTATGCGTGGGTGAAGGGTGCAGGTATCCGGCACTCGAAGCTGTTGGTAGCCGGCGCGGCTGTGGCAGCCATCGCCGGTATCGGCGTCTCGCTGTCGCGTTCGGCTGCCTTCGGTGCGTTGGTCGCGCTCGCCATCTGTATGTGGCCATCGATGCGACCTCGCTCTCTCAGCAGCCGCGTCGGAAACATCCTTCTCGGCTTCAGCGTGTCGGTCGGCGGCGCTGCCGCTCTGTACTTGGCGACCGGGTGGGGATCGTTTCTGGTCGACCGCTTCGTCGGCGACACCTTGGGCGACCCGACTGCGTCGGGCCGAACTCAGGGATGGAGTTTTCTGGTCGATCACCTGACCAACGGATCGCCGGCAGAGGTGGTTGGGCGACTCGTCTTCGGCGACTGGACTGTCGACGCAGTGGCCGAGCGCGTCGAAGGGGTGGCCACCGTCATCGCCAACTTCGGCCTTCCGGCGCTGCTTGCCTTTGTTGCGCTCGCCGCCTTGCCGATGCGCCAGATTCGCGAGCGTGCCGGTCGCGAAGGCACGCTGCTGTTGTTCGGACTCATCGCAGCGTCAGCGTCCTGGTTGGTCGACAACACCTTCCTGTTCCCTCCCACCTTGATGAACTGGTTCTTGCTCGCGGGACTGGCCGTGCAGCTCAGCTCCGGCGATAGCGCGTCGGCTGGTGCGATCCAACATCACAGCGATCGCAGACTGGTAGGCGTGTCGTGACCCGCAAGCTGGCGAATCTCGGTGGACACGCCTCTGCCCTGTTGAGCATCGGTGCGCGCGGTGCCGGGTCGGTGCTGCAGCTACTGGCGACGATCCTGATCGGCAACTCGGCCGGGGCAGCGGCCGTGGCTTTGTACATCACGATGCTCACCTGGTACCGCCTTGCCGAGATCGTCCTGAACCTCGGTGTCGCGCCGCAGGCCCTGCGGGACGGAAGCCGGCTCAGCGAGAACACCTCGGCCTTCTGGTTCTTGGCGCGGGTCTCGAAGGCAACGACACCGTTGGCTCTGGCCGTCACCGTCGCAGGCATCGGCTGGGGCCTCGGTGTGTGGGCGCTCGGCGCTGGCGAAGTCGCGGCGGTCGGAGTGTGTGGCGCCGTCGGTGGTGTGTCGATGGCAAAGTCGAAGCTGGCCATCGAATTGCTGAAGGCGCGCGGTCGCGGGATCATCGCCCTGCTGTTCGAATTCTCGGTGGTACCTGCGCTGACGATCGCTCTGGTCGCAGGGGCGCCCGGAGTCTGGTTGGGAGCCACCGGTCTGACCTGGATCGTTGCGTTCGCCGTCGCCGCGGTTCTGTCGATGGTGTCGTCCCATCTGACACTCTGGGCCTTCGAGCGGGGCCGCAACCACGGGCGAGAGGTTCGATACTCGGGGCTCAGCAGCGAATCGAAGCGGTTCCTCTCTGCGGGCGCACTGGGTATCGCTCTGTGGGTAACCCCCACACTTCTCGTGCCGATCATGGTCAGCGGCGAGGACGCCGGCCGCTTCGCTGTGTGCTTCCGTCTGGCAGCTGTCGCAGAACTCATCCTCGGTGGTCTCGCCGCGGTGTTCGCACCCCGCTTCGCCCGCTACTGGGGTGAGGGGGACACACGGCACCTGGCCAAGAGCTTCGCCCTCTCGCGAGCTGTTGCGGCGGCCGTGTTCGTCCCCTTCGTGTTGGTCGTAGCCGTGTTCGGCACTGAGGTCCTGTCCGTCTTCGGGGACGAGTTTGCGTCGGCCCGCCCTGTGCTGTTGATAGCGGTGTGCGGTCATCTCGTGAACGCCCTGACCGGTCTGGCGTCGGAGCTGTTGTTGATGACGGGCGCCGAGCGCGAGGAGCTAGCGACGTCCGCGATCGCCTGGGCATACATGCTGGTGGCTCTCGTGCCCGCGACGGTTGTGTTCGGTATCGGTGGTGCCGCCTTCGTTTATGCCTCGAGCCTTTCCATCAGGACGCTCCTCGCATACAGCCGTGCCACTCGCAAGATGAGGGCGCGAGTAATCCCGGTGCCGGGCGGGCGCACATCTCGACCTGCCTCGGAAGCAAACGTCACCGAGGCGTTCCGATGATGCTCTCGTGGCTCGGCCCCCGCTTCCTTAGCTTTCGATCGATCTCGCCGATGGAGCGAGGGGAATCGAGATCGGATTCTCCAGTGCTGTCTCGTGCCACGCGACATGCCGGTTCAACAGTTGGTGCAGCATGACCCAGTTCGAATCAATACACGGAACGGAAGATCCCGCGCTCAGGCGGATCGTGTTGGCGTTGAGGCGGGCTCTGCCGTTGCTTCTCGTCTTCACGTCGCTCAGTGCTGCGGCGGGCTACCTCCTGGTTTCGGGCAGCACCGAGATGTACTCGTCGGAGAGCGTCATCGAGCTGACCGACCAGGTCGCCATCGGCGTCACGTCGACCGGTCAACGTCGCGGCGACGCAGTGGTGGAGATCGAAGCGCAGCGCCGCCTCATCGAGAGCTCGTCGTTCGCTGAAAGCCTTGCTTCTCGGCTTGGGGCCGAATCCGGAGATGTCGCGATCTCGGTTACCAACCCCGAGGACTCACCTGTTCTCGTCATCGGAATCGAAGCCGACGAGCCCGAGCTGGCCGAGCGCGGGGCCGACGAGTTCGTGGATCTGTACGTCGAGCAGAGGATCCAGAACGAATTCGACCGACTCGAAGACGAGCTGGTTCCCCTTCGATCCCAAAGAGAAGAGCAATCGTCTCTGGTCGACTCTCTCGTCGATGACCTTCAGGATCTTCGACTCACCGGCAACCAGGACGAGATCTCGGTTCTCGAGAATCGCGTGGCCAGTGCCCTCGATCGACTCGACGACTACAACGTCGCGATCCAAGAGCGCGAGTTCTTCCAGCAAACGATCGAGGGCAACGTCAGAGTGGTCGAGCCGGCAAGTCCGGCGGTCAAGTCTTCCTCGTCATCGGTGGTGAGAGCCGTCCAGTTCGGCCTCATCGCATTGCTGCTGGGCATCGGGGCGACCGTTCTCGTCTCGCGTATCCGCGGCCGGGTATTGCTGCTGGACGAGGTCAGGGCCATCGCCGGGCCGGACGTGCCGGTGTTGGCGACCGTTCCCAAGTTCGGGCGACGGTTCCGCAAGGGAAGGGCGTCGTTGGTCGTCGCGTCGCGGGCAGCCCGGCGAGAGGCCGAGGCGTTCAGATATGTACGAAGTGCGCTCGAAGTTGCCGCGGGTGGTGTTGTGCCGCGCAGCATCGTGTTCACCAGCGCCAGGCCCAACGAAGGCAAAACAGTCACCGCCGCAAACCTCGCGCTCGCATCGGCGCGGGGCGGCCAAGACACGGCGCTGCTCGATGGCGACATCTTGAACTCGAGTGTCGAGCGAGTCTTCGAGCTGAAGGGAATGCACAGCGCCTTCCCGTCCCTGATAGACGAGGTCGTCGACCC
>JAGQSP010000142.1 GCA_020439485.1 Acidimicrobiales bacterium
CGATCGGCGGTCGTTTCCGGTGGCCAAGCTGAGCGCGACCTTCGGAGCCATTGGCATCGCAGGCCTGCTTGCGTTTCTCGTTTCAGACTGCGACGGCGGCACGGATTCAACGGCTGCGCCAGCCCTCGAGCAGGTGGCCGACGAGGTCGCGGGCCCGATCGAGGCCGTAGAAGAGCCGGTCCCTGCCGAGGAAGCAGACGATGTGGTTTCGGTGGGCGACAACGATGAGGTTCTGGAACTGGGTCCGGGGTTGGAGAGTGTTCGCGATTTCGCTGCGGGAAACCTCGCATCGGATCTCGGCTATGCCGTGGATGGCTTTGACTTCCATCTAGACACCGGTCCCAACCGGATCTACAGCATCGAAGGCACTGCAGTGCCGGACCAGCCAGGACCCCCGGGTACCGATATCGAGGCAACGGCGGGTGGCGGTTTCTTCGCCCGCGGATCGCGAGTTCGCCTTCGCTATGACTTCTCGTCTCATCCCTGTGGGTTGGACGACGGTGTGAAGGTGATCACTTGTGCGATTGCGCCAGGACCCGTCGGCGAAGGCGAGGAGTTGGTCGTTGTCGTCGAGCTCGACGCCGCTCCCGAGCCTGGTGCTACCTACACGTATGGCTTGGCGCTGGACGACGACGGTGACTCGGCCGACAACTACCAGTTCGTCGCCCCGTTTGATTGGGACTACTTCCGTAACACAGAGTTCTGGTATCGCCTCCGTATCGACGCCGATGGAAGCCGCCGGATGTGGGCTGAAGAGGCTCATCCGGGCTCGATCGTGCCTCGGCATTCGTCGGCGTTGGTGATGCAGCACGGACGCTTCTTGGTCTGGGTCATCCCCAGGCGAGAGGTGCCGGGCCCGCTGCCCGCGTACCGGGCAACGGCTTTCGCGCAAGACACGGACCCCACTGAGCTGCCGCTGCCCGAGACTTCCGCCGGCGATGTCAGCGGTGGTGACCCGACGTCGACGTTGACGCCCATCGACGTGGCATCACCGACTCCGGTGGCCGTCGAGGGCATCGTCGACACGGGCGCCGCAGACCCGATTCCCCGGTTCGATCCCGGGCCCGACCCTGATCAGACGATGTGGGACGCCATGGTCGAAGAGTTCGGCACGAGGGCCTCGGCCGCCCTCGACGGTGGCTCGGTCGATGAGTTGACCTCATTGCTTCACCCGGTGCTCACATCGTCTCCCGAGTCGCTGAACCGCTGCCGGGAACTGATCGCTCAGTCGATTGCGCTGGCACGCGAGTACCGGGTGACTGGGCCAGCTGTGGTGGTTCGGGACGGCCTGTTCGTAGGCGCACAGGTTCCGGTTGAATACGTGTACCCGGGCGGTGCTGTTGCATCTTCAGATCTGCTCGTGTGGACCGGAGATGGCCGGTTGGCCTGGATATTCGACTGCGGCTGAACCCGCGTCCGTGCGGTGTGGTGCCGAACCCTTTGCCGTTGGTCTAGCCTGCAGCAGAACTCGTGACGTCGGTCACACCGCGCCGTCACGTCGACGCACAAGGGGGATCACATGGTCGATCGTTGGGTCGTGGAGACGAAGCTCTCCGAGCGCTACCCGGTCTATACGAGAGCCAACGTCGGCGAGGTCTTCCCAGACCCGGTCACGCCGTTGTCGTTCTCGCTGGCATTCCAGAACGAGGACGGCCTGCAGGGGTCAGAGCTGGGTTTTCGCGACGGCTATGTGCGCATGGGCGGCTTCGACGACCATGAGTTCGACCAGGACGAGTGTGTGTTCCTGGGCGTATTCGGGGGCTACTGCTACCTGAACGCCTCGGCGATGCGCCTGTTCGGTGCGCGAGCTCCGGGCATGACAGCCCAGGACATCGACGACCAGTTCTTCGGGCTGCAGCCGGGTATCCCGCCCTACGAGGAGCAGCCGGGCGACCAAGACCCTGACAAGACCGCACGCATCGGCGAGACCTTTGCCTGGGCGTTCTCGATCGAGCAACTCGACGACGCCCTCGAAGACGCCGAGGCCATGCGTCAGCTGCGCGCCGAACGGCCCGACGTGAAGGCAATGTCCAACCGCGAGCTGGTCTCGCGGGGCCGCAAGATCTTCGACGATCATTTTCGCCGTTTGTTTGGTCGGCACCTTTTCGTGACCGGGTTGGCGGCCGTGCCCGTGGCCGCGCTGACCGAGATATGTGCTGCGGTTGGTCGACCGGGAGACACCCTCAAGCTGATCGCAGGCGTCGGCGATGTCGAGTCGGCTGCGCCATCGGCCGCCATGTGGGAGCTGGGTCGTATCGCAGCGTCGTCGACAGCACTGTCCGGCGAGTTCGAAAAGGGTGTCAAGGGCCTGGTCGGGCGCATCGAGGCGTTGGAGGACCCTGCGGCGGCCAAGTTCATGGAGGGCTTCGAGCAGTTCCTGTACGACTTCGGCTCGCGAGGCCCCAACGAATGGGAATCGAGCTGCGCCACCTGGGAGGTCGAGCCCGAACTGGCGCTGTCGGCCATCGACCGGATGCGCTTGTCGCCAGACTCGGCCTCGCCGCTCGGTCATCAGGCCGAAAGGGCCGCCGAGCGCGAGCAGATCTCGGCCGAGATCTCGGCGATGCTCGAGGCCAACCCCGAAGTGCTGGGCCAGTTCCAGGCCGCTCTGCGGGCAGCTCGGGTGTTCATGGCCGGCCGCGAACGCACCAAGACCAACTGCGTGAAGATGATCCAGGAGACCCGGGTCTTGTTCTACGAGTT
>JAGQSP010000143.1 GCA_020439485.1 Acidimicrobiales bacterium
ACCACGAAGTGATGATGCGCGGCACATTCGCCAATATCCGTATCAAGAACGAAATGGTCCCCGGCGTCGAAGGCGGGTTCACCAGCTACAATGGCGAGCAGATGGCGATTTACGACGCCGCCATGAAGCACAAGGCCGACGGCACCCCGCTGGTCGTGATCGGCGGCAAGGAATACGGCACCGGCTCCAGCCGNNAGCCGCGACTGGGCGGCCAAGGGCACCATCCTGCTCGGTGTGCGTGCGGTCATCGTCGAAAGCTTCGAGCGTATCCACCGCTCGAACCTCGTCGGCATGGGTGTGCTGCCGCTCCAGTTCAAGGAAGGCGATACGCGCGAGACGCTGGCGCTTTCGGGCGACGACAGCTTCAGCATCAAGGGGCTGGCCGATCTCGAGCCGGGCCAGGATGTCGAAGTCGCTGTCACCCGCGCCGACGGCACGCAGTTCAGCTTCACCGCACGCTGCCGCATCGATACGGCGAACGAGATGGAATATTATCGCAACGGCGGCATCCTCCACTACGTGCTGCGCAAGTTGGCCGCCTGATCGGATCAATCGGGTCCCGACCCCTGCCATAGGTGTGGCGGGGGTCGGCATATTCATCTGACGGCAATCCCTGCCGGAGCAGTCTTCCCGCATGCACGGGAGACACACGATGAGGATTGCCTTTCTGACCGCAGCAGCGGCCTTGCTTGCCGCGCCGATCCACGCTCAGCAGGCCGAGCCAAACCCGCAGATCGACTACGCCGGTTTCGTCGAGCTGACCGGATCGCTTGGGCCGGTGCGGGAGGCGCATCGGCTGGGCCGCGATGAATTCCTCCGGCGCGCTGCTGCAGACGGTGCCCTGCTACTCGATACGCGATCGGCGAGGGCATTTCGCGCCGGGCATATCGATGGCGCGGTCAACCTGCCCTTTTCGGACTTCACCGAAGAGACCCTGCTCGAAGTGATCGGTGCCGATCCGAACCGCCCGATCTTTATCTATTGCAACAACAATTTCATCGATGATGCGCCGCCGGTGATGACCAAGATGGCGCCGCTGGCGCTCAACATCCCGACCTTCATCAACCTGCACGGCTATGGCTACACCAATGTCTGGGAACTGGCCGGGGTAATGCCCACCAGCGATGTGCCGTGGGTTTCGGATCTGGCGGAGGAAGAAACGCAGGACAGCTGAACGCCAGTGGCCGATACAAAAAGGGCGGCTCCTTGCGGGGCCGCCCTTTGCAGTTTGAAGTCCCGTCGAAGGCCCCTGTCAGGCGCCCTTCTTCGGCAGGAACTTGCGACGACCAAGAACTGCTGCGGCACCAAGGCCGAACAGGATCATCATCGGCGGGGCCGGAACCTGCGTACCACTGGTGGTGCCGCTGGTCGTCATGCCCGAGGTGTTGCCCGACGTCGATGACGAGGTGGAAGTCGATGTCGACGAGCTGGTCGAAGACGAGGTGCTCGACGAGGTCGAAGTGGAAGAACTGGTCGAGCTGGTGACGTTGCCCGAGCTGCTGGTGCTGGTCGAGACGTTACCCGAAGTCGACGAGCTGGTGCTGCTCGATACGTTGCCTGACGAGCTGCTCGAGACGTTGCCCGACGAACTGCTCGACACGTTGCCCGAAGTCGACGAGCTCGAATAGTTGCCCGAACTGCTGGTCACCGCGCCCGACGAGGTCGAGACATTGCCGGAAGAGCTGGAGGTCGAAGATGAACTCGTCACCGCACCCGATGAGCTGGTCACATTGCCCGAGCTGGTCGAAGTCGAGCTGGTCACCGAACCGGACGAAGTGCTGACCCCGCCCGTCGAGGTCGAAACGCCGCCGGTCGAGGTGCTGACACCGCCGGTCGAAGTCGAAACACCGCCAGTAGTCGACGAGCTGCCGCCGGTCGACGAGGTGGTGGTCGAAGTCAGGCCACCGGTCGAGGTGGTCGAGGTAAGGCCGCCCGTCGACGTCGAGGTCGACGTGCCGCCGCTGGTGTTGTCGATATCGATATTGATGTCGCCACCCGACGAACCCGAGCTGGAGCCCGAAGTGCTGGTGGTCGAGGTCACGGTAACGCTGCCGCTCGA
>JAGQSP010000144.1 GCA_020439485.1 Acidimicrobiales bacterium
TAGGGTGTCATCCCGTGAACGAGGTGTTCGAGGTACGTCCTGCACAACCGCAAGAAGCGGCCGGCTCCGCCCCCCGAGGCGACGACGAGCCGGCTGCCATCGCCGATCCGGTCGGCTACATCGTGCAGATGGCCAAGGCTCACCAGGTCGTCTTCGTCGGCGACCGGCGCGGCGTGGCCCAGCATCTCGAGACGATCCGCAGCGCCATCGCACCGCTTCACGAGGCGGGCGTCTCGAGCCTGACTTGGGAGTTCACGCACTCGCGTCGCCAAGCCGAACTAGACCGCGTGACCCAGTCGGCCGAGTGGGACCGCCGCACGGCCGTGGCGTTGTTCGTGGATCTGATGGGCATCGGCCACGGGTACGAGGAATACCTCGACGTGATCCACGCCGTGTGGCAGCGAAACATCGACCGCCCTGAAGGTTGGCCACCCTTCAGGCTGGTGGCAGCCGGACTTCCGACCTTCGTCGAAGACCCTGACCTGCTCGACGGGCGCTCTGCCGCCGAGACCGAGCTTCGCAACTGGTGGATGGGCGGTCACTACCGCGACATCAGCGCCATCCACATGGCCAACGTCATCACCAACGAGGTCATTCGCCATGGCGAACGCACCGTTGTGTACGCAGACGAGGCGCGCACCCACACCAACTACGTCGGCTTCGACGGCGGCGCCCCCGATGTCACCCCGGCGATGCTGCTGAAGAAGTGGGTGGGGCCCGGGGTGGCTCGCATCGTGTTCCATGGCGCCACCCCCGACGACACCTTGCTTGACGATGTCGAGCAGTTGGTGGCCGCAAGCAGCGAGAGCCTCGACAGTTTCGGCATCGACCTGCGGCGAAGCACCATCGGCAACGTCAGGGTTCGGGCGCTGGGCGGGGTGGTCGACGCGACTCCCGGGCCATTCGAACTGGCCGACCTGGCCGATGGCTATTTGTTTGTTGCGCCGCGCCGCGATTGGCGCCCCGTCGAATTGATCCCCGACCTGTTGGGTCCGGCCACCCTCGCCGCGGCCGAGCGGCGTCATCGCTCGCTCGACCCTCGGCCCGAGCCCTACACCCACGACGAGCTCGAACAGCTCCGGTCCGAGGGGCGCGATGCCCTCGTGTCCGGCTGGCCCGCAGAGCCTTCGAACGACGACCAAGACGACCCGAGGCGCCCATCGCGACGCTTCGGAAGGCGTCGATGAAGGCACATTCAGTGACCATTTACCGGGGTTGAATCTCCATTCACTCACTCAGGGTGATGCGTCAACCGCAGAATGCAGAAATCGGCCTTCGAACCTGATAGGAATTCAGGTCTGGAGGTCCCATGACGGCGGCGCAAGACACCTCGAGTAGCGCCACAACGCGGTCTGAGCGCAGACGCGCGCGCACGCGTCAGGCGATGCTCGACGCCGGCCAGGCGGTGATATCGGAGCGAGGGCTCGACAAGCTGACCATCGCCAGCATCACCGAAGCTGGCGATGTGGCATTGGGGTCGTTCTACAACCATTTCGCCGACCGTGACGACTACCTGAAGGCCCTCACCGAGGAAGCTCTCACCGGCTGGCTCGAAGAGGTCAGAAGGGTGCGCCCACGCCCGTTCGAGAACCCTCTCGAACGCATGGCCGTGGGCTTCTTCGTGATGATGTGCCAGGCCGCCCAGGACGAGAACTTCCGCGGGTTCTTGGCCGAGGTATTGGCTCGCACCGATCTGCCGGGCACCCAAGACTTCGCAACGATGTTCGAAGACAATCTCGACGAGGCACACGATCAAGGCCTCATCGTGTTCGAAGATCTGACCCTGACGGCTCTGCTGGTGGTGGGCCTGGTGCGCCAGAGCCTGGTCTTCATCGGCACCCCAGAGGCCCCGCGACACAACGCCGAGTTGTTGACCAGGTCGCTGCTTCGCCTTCTGGGCGCTCGACCTTCCGACACCGAAGCGGTCATCGCTTTGGCCCACGACTGCGACCTGCTCGACCGTCAGCGCTGAACCAGGGTCTACCCTTGCGCAGGTGCCAAACGGTTCGTTCGTTCTCGGTGTAGACCTCGACGGCGTGTGCGCCGATCACACGGTGGCGTTCCGGGCCATCGTTGCTGACGAACTCGGGGTCGACCCCGAAAGCCTTCCGCTGCAGCGGTCTTGGGGCTTCAACGAGTGGGGCCTGGGCGAAGGCGATTTCGAACGATTGCACCGCATCGCGGTGCTGCAGCGCCGAATGTTTCGCGACATGCCAGTCGTGTCGGGTGCACCCGAGGCTCTGTGGCGCCTCAGCGACGCCGGGATCTGGATTCGGATCATCACCCACAGGCTCTACGTCAACTGGGGCCACGCGATCGCCATAGCCGACACTGCCGAATGGCTCGATCGCCAACGTCTGCCCTATCGCGACATCTGCTTTCTCGGGGCCAAACCCGAGGTCGAGGCCGACCTGTACATCGACGACGCTCCGCACAACATCGAGGCGCTTCGAGCGCACGGCAACGAGGTCATAGCGTTCGCCCAGCCCTACAACGAAGGCGTCGCCGGGCCCAGGGCGGGCTCGTGGGCCGAGGTCGAGGAGTTGGTGATGGAGGCCGCGGCGAAGGCCACGGCTCTTCAGCAGGTGTTCCCGGGTACCGATCCGGCCATCGAAAGGCTCGAATCTCGCAGGGCCGCGGCCAGCAGCGAAGAGCCACCCCTCATCAGCGGCCCCGCACAAGATCAGCCGCGCCTGCTCGAAGACTGAGCCCATGACCGCAGTACGGCTGATCGTCACCGCACCCCGAGACGATGCCGATCGTCTGTCGGGCGAGCTCTGGGCACTCGGCACCCTGGGCATAGAGGAGCGGTCGGGTCCGCCCAGGGGTTCACAGCCGATGGTGGTGTTGCTGGCCGGCTTTGCCGACGAGGGCGCGGCCCGGGAGGCCGCGGAGATGGTCGGCGGCCACATCGAGCCAGTCGATGTTGATGCAGCGCTAGATACTTGGCGGCGGTGGGCGTCTCCGGTTGCGGCGGGTGACTTCTGGGTGGTCCCCGAGTGGATCGACTCACCCACCCCGCCGGGAATGACCCGTATCCAGCTCGAGCCTGGCCGCAGCTTCGGAATCGGCTCTCATATCACCACCGTGATGGCTCTCGAGATGCTGTCGACGATCGAAATAGGTGGAGCGCGGGTACTCGACATGGGCACCGGCACCGGTGTGTTGGCCATCGCATGCGCTGCGCGGCGAGCACGATCGGTGGTCGCCATCGACTGCGAACGCGACGCCGTAGAGGTCGCCCGCCAGAACGCCCAGCGAAACGGCTTCGCTTCCAAGATCGACGTGGCGGTCGGTTCGACCCCACCGGCGTCGGCCGGGTTCGATCTGGTGGTGGCCAACCTTCTGCTCGCCGACATCGAGCCCATCGCGGGCGCTCTTGCGGGCAGCGTCTGTCCCGGCGGGCTGTTGGTGACCACCGGGCACATGAGTAATCAGCGCTCGAGGGTGCAGGCAGCGCTCGGGCTGCCAGAGGTTCGACACACTGAACGCGACGGATGGTCGATTGCCGTGTACGAGGCACGAGGTTGAGTCTCGGCGGGAGATGGCGGGCTGCAGCGGCCGTGCTGCTCGCCTGCTGTGTGGGGTGCGGAGCCGATCTTCCCGACAGCGCCCAGGCATCCTCGGCAATGGTTCAGCTGCGGTCGGAAGCCTGCCGCAGGTTGTCGACGTCGAGCGGCGTGGCCGTTACGCACGACATCGTGGTCACCGCTGCTCACAACGTCGCCGGAGCTGCCGAGGTCGACGTGATCGGTCCGGCCGGTACGTGGACCGGCGTCGCTGTTCTGGTCGACACCGACCTTGACGTCGCGTTCGTGCGCGTCGAGGGTGCAAATCTGACCCCGGCGCCGCTCGCCGACCGGGTCGGGGTCGTGGTTGCCGTGGGCCTGGCGCTGCGCTGGCCGGTGTTGCAGCCAGCGCGTCTGATGCGCGAGGTCAGCGCCCGCACCACCGACATCTACCGCGAACACGAGGTCGTGAAACAGGCCCTCGAGCTGGAGGCCGTCATTGCACCTGGCGACTCGGGCGCACCCGTTCTGAACAGTGCGGGCGAGGTGGCCGGGATCGTTGTGAGCTCGACCGCAGACTCGGCCGACTCGATCGCCTACGCGGTTCATGTCGACGAGGTCAAAGGCCTGCTGAACGACGCCATCGGCCGCCGACAGCCTGTCGAGACGCGCTGTTGGCGCTGACTCCCGGGTCGGCGTGGCCGGCGATCAGAGCCGCCTGATCGCGCCGATCAGTTCGCCGTTGGGTTCGGTCTGGCGCAGATCGACCACGTTCGACGCCGCGGGGCCCATCACCTTCATCAGCCGCGAAGAGCGCTCACGCACGGGCGCGACCACGGCGGGCAGTGCGGCGCGGAATGCCTCGATTCCATAGACGCGGCCGACCTCTTCACGGCCTTCGGTGCTGATGCGCTGCCACCGATCGCGGTCGTTGTAGAGGCTCGCAACTTCGGCTGCGAACGCCCGTGCGTCGTCGGCGATGGGCAGCAGCGAAGGGTCGAGGTCGATGCCCTCGGCTCCGATCGAGGTCGTGACAACCGGCAATCCGGCGCCCAGAGACTCGAGGACCTTCGTCTTCAGGCCGGCGCCGAAGCGCAGCGGCGCAACCGACAACCGGGCCCTGTGAAGCTCGGATTTCAGATCTGGCACCCAGCCGGCGACATCCAGGAGCGACTCTGGAATGCTGCTGATCTGCTTGTCGAGAGCATCACCGATCACCCGAAGGCGCACTCCGGGAAGCACCTGCGCTAGTTCGTCGCCCACCTCGTCGATCCACCACCGGATCGCGTCGACGTTAGGCGGATGCAAGAAGTTGCCGACGAACACGATGGTGTCGCGATCGTCGTATGCCGGCCCGCGATCGACCGGCTCGTGGACGGTAGGCAACACGACCTGACGAACCTCGGGCAACTCGGCATGTATGACCTTGCGGTCCTGTTCGTTGATCGCAACCACCCTGTCGGCCAGGCGGTACTGCTCCTTTTCGCGCCGCTTCAGTTCGAGGGCGTGCAGCTTGGCCTCTGCATCCCCCTTCAGCGTTGCCTCGCGCTCGATGCGCAGCCAATGCACGTCGATCGTGTCGACCACCACGGTGGTCTGGGGCGATGCCTTGCGTACGACATCGCTGAACATCTCGGCGTTCTCCCACACCGTCAAGATCGCCGTGTCGAATGCGTAGTTGTTCAGGATCCACGGAAGGCGCGGCCGGTGGAGCTGCCCGTAGATCTCATTGGTGGTCGGATCGGCGACCTGCAGATCGGGTCGGCCGGCGAACACGATCACGCCCAGGCGCTGAAGCGGAGGGGCGTAGCGTTCGTGCCACAGGCTGTTGACCGAGAACAGCACAACGCTGTGGCCCTGGGCCCGCAACTCCTCGATCATCGCTATCGAGCGCGGATGCATGCCGTTGCGGTCGGGCATCGGCACCAGCGTGTCCGAAATCAGGATGTGCAGGCCCCTGCGTTCCTTGGCCTGCGCGGCGTCGGGGTTCAACTCGCCCGCCTCGCCCGGCCCATAGCCACCCTGGCCTCGGTGAGCCCAGTACTCGATCAGGCCCGGGTTCAGACGTGGCCTCTGGCGCAGACGGTGTCCCCACTTCTCGACGAACTTGGGGCGGTTCACCACCTGATAGCGCTTCTCACCTTCGGAGACGTCGGTGCCGTTGGTTCCGCCCTCGTCGTGAACCACCTTCGAGGTTGGTTCGTACATGACCTTCCAGCCCGCCTCGCGCATGGCGAACGACAGGTCGACGTCCTCGTAGTACACGGGCGCAAATCGAGGATCGAACCCCCCGACCTGCTCGAAGGCCTCGCGCCTGACCAGCAGGCACGCGCCGGTACAATAGTCGGGCGCCCGCCTGGTGTTCAGGGCAGGTGTGTCGGGGAACGGGTTGCCCTTGCCATAGTTCCAACATTCGCCGTCTGCGAAGGTCAGACCACCGGCGTCGTTCACCCTGCCGTCGGGGTACAAGAACATCGGTTGGACAGCACCGATGGTGGGGTCTTCGTCCATTGCTCGCACCAGCGGTTCGAGCCAGCCGGGCAACAGCACCACGTCGTTGCTGAGAAACAGGATGTACTCGGTCTCGGCCTCGGCGGCGCCTACGTTGTTCGCCGGCCCGAAACCGATGTTGTCGTCGATGCGAATGGTGTGGGCGCCTTCCAGGCGCGACAGCAGATGGGGCGTGTCGTCACTGGACCCGTTGTCGACCACGATCAGGTCGAACGGTTCGTCTCCTTGCTGACAGACCTCCAGTGAGGTCAGGCAGCGCAGCGACAGCTCCGACTTGTTGTAGCAGAGCATCACCACGGTGACCCTGGGGCTCATGGGCTTCCTCCCGTACTCTTGCGACCAGTCGGCCGCGGGCGAGGCTTGTGAAGTGCCGCTATCAGGTCGAGGCCAGCCGAGCCAGCCCGTCGCGAAGTGTCGTCGATGGCTGCCATCCATCAGGGCGGTCGCCGGCGCGCCACTGCTCGAACATCTCGACGGGTCGATAGGGCCGGGCGCCCCACTTGACATTTGCTTGACTGCCCGTCACGCCCTCGACCAGAGCCACCAACTCGCGCAGCGTCACCGGTGAGTCGGCAAGGCAGGCCAGCCGGGGCGGAGCCACACCGGGTGCCACGGCGGCCGATGCGGCCAGCAGGCCAGAGACGGCGTCGTCGACATAGAGAGGGTCGACCAGCTGTTCGCCCGGGCTCAACGAGATCTCCTCATCGGTGCCGGCGATGCGAAGCAGGGTCGGTATCAACTTCGGCCGAGGGTCGAGCGGCCCGTAGGTATCACCCAACTCGACCCAAACCGTCGCCAGGTCGCGGTTCAGGCCATAGTGCGTCAAGACCGCCAGAGCGGCCTCCTTGGTTGCCGCATACAGACTGTTGGGCCTGAAGGGCTCGCTGTAGACGTGCTGCCAGACGGTTCCCACGGCCACCAGACCAGTTCTGGGAACGCGCGCCAACCCAGCAGCCAGATGGGCGGTCAACGACAGGTTGGCCTCGACCAGCTTGTCGATCTCGGCCGGGTCGTCGTCGGCGACGGTGAAGTGGGTGGCCAGGTGAAAGCAGGTGGCGGGCGCCAAGGCTTCGACGGCGTCGGCAACCGCTGTGTTGGACCCGACCCGAAGCGGCCTGACCCCATCTGGGCAAGTGCTGTTGGGGCGCAACAACGCCACCACATCGTGGCCGTCGTCGATCAGTGCCCTGCACAGATGCCCACCGATAAAACCCGAGGCACCGGTGACCAGGATCGGCCCGGTCACGATCGGGCGCGGCCAGCGGTCGACGCGAGCAGCTCGGCACCAGTGGGCAACGCCGCGTCGCGGTCGGACAGGATCGGCGGCATGATCGGCCACACCATGCCGAAGGAGTCCCAGCGGACACCCGTGTCGTAGTCGGGCGCGTGGTCATCGGATGCCAGGTAGGCGACCAGGGCCGTCTCGCTGAGCACCTGGAACCCGTGCGCGACCCCGACGGGCACGTGAACGGCTGCGGGCGACTGGCCGTCCAGCACCACGCTGTCGGTCTTTGGTTCGTTGCCGGGCCTCAGGTCGTGCACGACGTCGAGGATTCTCCCCGACAGGCAGATCACAACGCGTGCTGCGCCACGAGGGGGCAGCTGGGCGTGCATTCCACGGATCACCCCTCGGTGAGACCACGACCAGAACAGCTCGGCGACGTCGATGTCGAGACCAAGCGGCGCGAGCTGCTCGGCAGAGAACCCCTTCGCGAACGAACCGCGACGGTCCTCGTGAACGGCCAGCGGACGTACGAAGCTGCCAGGAACCGCCAGCTCGCGCATCTGATCGACCGGACCGTTCATCGGACCCGAATCCCAACCGGATTGTTCGATGCCTCTACAGAACGACGGTCCGACAGGGTGGCGATCGAGCTGTGGATCACGTCGAGCATGTAACCGAGGCGCCGGTCGTCCAGCCCGGGGTGAACGCCGATCCACAGCGCTCGGCCCATCAGAAGGTCGGTGGTGGTGAGCTCGCCCACCACCCGATAGTCGCGACCCTCGACCAGCGGGTCGAACGCCGGATGGCGCAACAGGTTGCCTGCGAACAGGTTGCGGGTTTGGATCTTCGCTCCCTCGAGAGCGGCCACCAACTCGTTGCGGTCGAATGGAGCATCGGGCGCCACGGTCATCAAGAAACCGAACCACGCCGGATCAGACCTTGGTGTGGCCGAGACCGGTCTCAACACCTCTGCGAGGTCGGCGATGCCGGCGCGCAGCCGGTCGTGGTTGCGCCGTCTGGCATCACAGAACGCATCGAGCTTCTCGAGCTGGGCCACGCCCACAGCTGCCTGGAGATCGGTCATCTTGAGGTTGAAGCCCAGATGCGAATAGACGAACTTGT
>JAGQSP010000145.1 GCA_020439485.1 Acidimicrobiales bacterium
CCGTGGCGGGTGACACCCACCGCCGATGGCGCAGCCAAGACCGACGCCCGCAAGGCGCCGGTGACAGATCTCACCTCCGATCAACGAGGAGCAAACCTGTGCGTGTGATGGTTACTGGTAGCGAGGGCTACCTCGGAGCTCTGGTGGTTCCCCGCCTTCTTCGCGACGGCCACGATGTGGTCGGTGTCGATGCCGGCTGGTTCGACGCCTCGTTGTTCTCGCCGCCCATCCCGGCCGACCTCAGGATGGACACGCGCGATCTTCAGCCCGAGCACCTCGAGGGCATCGACGCGATCGTCCACCTAGCCGCCCTTTCGAACGATCCGATGGGTGCCATCGACCCGACCCTCACCGACGACATCAACCATCGGGCGACCGTGCGCCTCGCACGTCTGGCGAAGTCGGCCGGGGTAACCCGGTTCTTGCAGTCTTCGTCTTGCAGCCTCTACGGGGCCGGTTCGGGCGACGAGGTGCTCGACGAGACCTCGCCCCTGGCGCCTGTGACGCCCTACGGCCGCTCGAAGGTCGACTCCGAGCGCGGCTTGCTCGAGTTGGCCGACGACCGGTTCCACCCGGTTTTCCTGCGTAACGCCACCGTCTATGGCTTCTCTAGCAAGCTCCGCATGGACCTCGTGGTCAACGAGTTGGTTGCCGGGGCCCTCACCACCGGGCGTGTCCGCCTGCTGTCCGATGGCACTTCGTGGCGGCCGCTGGTGCACGCGTCAGACGTGGCCGACGCGTTTGCTGAGCTGCTCGTTGCACCTGCCGACGATGTCGCCGGCGAGGCCTTCGACATAGTCGGTGAGAACCAGTCGTTTCGGATCATCGATGTGGCCAACGCGGTGGTGCAAGCCGTGCCGGGTTCACAGCTCGAGGTGTCCAGCGAGGCACCCACCGACGTCCGCAACTATCGGGTGTCGGGCGACAAGCTCAGGCGCGTGGTGCCGTCGGCCGCACCCAGCCGGACCCTCGAGCGCGGCATTGTCGAACTGCGCGATGCGTACCTCGACGCAGGCCTCGACATGTCAATGATCGAGTCTCGCGATCTCGTCAGGCTCGTCGTTCTGCAACGACACCTGGACTCGGGCCGTCTCGGCGCCGATCTGAGGGCCGTCGCCGTGGGAGCCGGATTGTGAGCGACGAGATCTATCTGGACGACGCCGCGCTGCGGGCCGAGATCCTGCGCCTGACGCGAGAACACGCCCGCCGCCAGGTTGCCCGGTCCGACCACTTCGAGCCGGGCTCGACCCTGGTCAACTACGCGGGCCGCGTCTACGACGCGGACGATGTCGAGCGCCTGGTGGGCGCATCCCTGGACTTCTGGCTCACCGCCGGGCCCGAGGCGACCACCCTGGAGAACCGGCTGGCGCGCTGGATTGGGGTCGAACACCTGGCCTTGGTGAACTCGGGCTCGTCTGCGAACTTGCTGGCCTTCGCCACCCTGATGTCGCATCGTTTGGGCGACCGCAGGATCGAACCCGGCGACGAGGTCATCACCGTCGCCGCCGGCTTTCCCACCACTGTTGCGCCCATAGTGCAGCTGGGTGCCGTGCCGGTGTTCGTCGATGTCAAGGCCGAGACGGCCAACATCGACACCACCATGCTGGAGGCTGCTCGCAGCGACAGGACCAAGGCCGTGATGGTCGCCCATGCCCTGGGCAACCCGTTCGACCTGGACGCGGTCATGGACTTCTGCCGCCGGCACGATCTGTGGCTGGTAGAGGACAACTGCGACGCTCTGGGTTCTCGCTGGGACTCCGCCGTCGAGGGAGAACAGCGCTATACCGGCACCTTCGGTCACCTGGCGACGTCGTCGTTCTACCCCGCCCACCACATGACCACGGGCGAGGGCGGAGCCGTCTACACCTCAGACGACGAACTGGCCGGCATCATGTTGTCGATTCGCGACTGGGGCCGGGATTGCTGGTGCAAGTCGGGCCGCGACAACACCTGCGGCAAGCGGTTCGACCAGCAGCACGGCAGCCTGCCGTTCGGCTACGACCACAAGTTCGTCTATTCGCATCTGGG
>JAGQSP010000146.1 GCA_020439485.1 Acidimicrobiales bacterium
GGAATGCCGTGTTGGGCGAATCGGGCCACGTCGGTCCAGCCCAGCTTCGCGTTCACCTGCAGATCGTTTCGCCGGATCAGGGCCGCGATCAATGGATGCTCGACCGATGGCGGCGCCGCCTGCGACGAATCGGTCACCTCGAAGTGGTCGCACTCGCCTACCACCGAGCGCAGATGCTCGATCGCCTCCTGCAGACTGCGGTCTGGGGCAAACCGGTGGTTGATGGTGACGGTGGCGGAATCGGGCACCACGTTGCCCGCCACACCACCCTCGACGAACACCGCCTGAACGGCCTCTCGGTAGGTGCAACCCTCGATGACCGGCGAGCGACCCTCGTATGCCTCGAGGCGCGACAGGAGGTCGCCCAGCCTGTGAATCGCGTTGCGTCCCATCCAGGGTCTGGCCGTATGGGCCCTGGCTCCGGTGAACGTGACCCTGGCTCGAAGCGTGCCCTGGCATCCGGCTTCCACAGCGGCGCAAGTGGGTTCACCCAAGATGGCCGCATCGCAGGCCAACAGTTCGGGGCACTCGTCGAACATCTTGCGCAATCCGTTGTGAACGGCAGCGATCTCCTCTGCCTCATAGAAAACCCAGGTGACGTCGACCGCCGGCTGAGTCACCTCGATGGCGAGGTCGAGCATGACCGCAACAGTGCCCTTCATGTCGCAGGCACCCAGGCCGTACAGCCGGTCGCCTTCGATGTGCCCGGGAAGGTTGTCGTTGACCGGAACCGTGTCGAGGTGTCCGGCGATGAGCAGCCGCTGGGGTCGTCCAAGGGTGGTGCGGGCCACCACGTTGTTTCCGATCCGTTTCACCGACAGGTGTGGTGCCGAACCCAGAAGCTCGTGAACGTGGTCGGCCAGAGCGGTCTCGCCCAGACTCACCGACTCGATCGAGACGATTTGTGATGCCAACTGCAAGAGGTCTTTCACGGCTGGGAGACTAGCGTGAGGCAATGCGGGTCGAGCCGGGCAAACCGATCTACGACTCCCCCACATTCGAAGACGGCCATATCTCGCGCGGAGCCAACCGCGGCGTGGTCGCCCTGGTTGCCTGCCTGGTGGCCGTCATGCTCGGTGTCGCCGTTTTCGGAGGCGCAGGAGACGAAGAGACCGCCGCCGCCAGCACCACCGCGCCCACCACGTCGGGGGCAGACGACGACCCCAGCACACCAACTTCGGCAACCGTCGACGAGTCGTCAACCACCACCACAGCGCCAGACCGGCCTGCAGAGATCGACTCCGACTGGACGGTGCCGTCAACCGGGTGGTTCGTCGACGCTTCGAGCCGCCTGGTGCGAATCGACCTTGCCGACGGCAGCATCACACGCATCAGTCTGAACGGAACAGATGTCAACGACCTCGCCGTGGTCGCCGGGATGGTGCTGGTCCAAGGCAAGCCGTTCTCGTACCTGGTCGATCCGGACAGCTCTGCGCTGACACCCGTGGTGGGCGAACCCATCGCCTGGGACGACCAAGCCGTCTGGACCGCCTCAACTTCGGTCGACGGCGGCCTGAGATTCATCGCCCAGATACCAGGCGCCGAACCCCGGATGATTTCTGGCACCACCGGGTACGTCAACTCGGTGCACGCCGCCGAGGGCGCGCTATACGCAGACGGCCCCAACGGTGTCTGGCGTTTCGACAGCAGCGGAGTGGTCGAGGAAGTCGAGTCGCTGGTGGTGGCCGGCCGTGCGGGCACCACGGTTCGTTGGAACTGCTCGCTGAACGAATGCCTTCTGGTGGTCGACTTCGCCGACGGAACCTCGCAGACGCTTCCGGCCGGCTCGGAGATCGACGAGCTGACCATTTCTTCCAGTGGTCGCTACCTGATCGGGGGCGGGCGCCCGGTCGGCTGGCTGATGCAGGCCGGTCAGACCCAAACCTCGGCGATCGACCAAGCCCGACCGCTCGTGTGGATGACGGGCCAGGACCTGCTGGTGTCGCTCGACCGCGACGAGCTGGTCTTCAGGTCGCCAGATCGCAGCGAGACCTACACCAGCAAGGTTCCTGCCGGGCTCAGAAGCGACCTGCTGCTGGTGTTGACCGCCGGCTAGCCGGCGGCTTCGAGACGCGACGCAACACGCTCGATGGCTTGGTCGTCGCGCACCACTGCGAGGCGCACCCGATCTGAGCCGGCTTCGCCATAGAACTCGCCGGGGCTGACCAGAGCCCCTGTGGTCTTGGCCAGATACTCGGTGAAACCCCACGCATCGCCGTCGGGCGCCGGTGCCCACAGGTAGAAGCCGCCCTCAGGCAGATCGACCTCTACACCCACCGCTGCCAGACCCTGCGCCAGCCGCTGCATGCGCGCCAGGTATCTGCCGCGCTGGATCTCGACGTGTTCGTCGTCGCCCAGTGCGACGATGCCAGCCGCCTGTGCGGGTCCCGGCACCATGAACCCGGCGTGCTTGCGAACTTCGGACAGGTAGTGCACCAGCTCGCTGTCGCCCGCGTAGAACCCAACGCGCACCCCGGCCAGGTTCGAGCGCTTGGACAACGAATGCACTGCGACCACGCCTTGCGAACCGTGTTCCAGGATCGACCGTCGCGGACCGTTCCAGGTGAACTCGATGTAGCACTCGTCGGAGAACACCGGCACACCGTGGGTTCGCCCCCAGCGGGCGGCGGCCTCGAGATCATCGACGTTTCCGGCCGGGTTGCCTGGCGTGTTGACCCACAACAACAGTGCCCGCTCGGCGTCTGCGGGGTCGATGCTGGACAGATCGATCCGCCAGTGCTCATCGACCGCTACCGGCACCGCTCGACATCCGCCCAGAATGGCGCCCATGGCATAGCTCGGATACGAGATCTCGGGATACAGAACGGTGTCGCGCTGCGGATTTCGAAGCCTCATGTAGTTGGGTAGGCCGGCCACGAACTCCTTGGTGCCGATGGCCGCCGCGATGTCGTCGGTGCTGACCGACAATCCGAGACGGCGGTCGAACCAGCCCGAGATGGCCTCGCGCAGGGCCAATGTGCCGATCGACGGTGGATAGCCGCGCTCGGCCCCCGAAGATGCCAGCGCCTGAACCACAGCCGGCGGAGGCGGGTCGCACGGTGTGCCGATGGACAGATCGACGATGCCGCCCTCGTGGGCCTGAGCCAGAGGCTTCAGCTGGTCGAGCCGGTCGTAGGGGTAGGGAGGCGGAACGAACGGTTCGGCGGTCAAATCGGATCCTCGGCGTCGGTGATGTACTCGGCGAGGATGTTCTTGGAGACGTCGTCGAGGCGGGCCCGGATGCGGGTGCCGGTGTCGCCATGGGTCTCGACGATGACCTCACCCTCGCGGTGAACCGCCGCGATCATATCGCCGCGCTCGTACGGGATCTCCAGTTCGTAGACAGCCGACAGCGACCGGATGCGGTCGCCTATGGCAAGCAGCAGCTCCTGGATGCCGTGGCCCGAATGAGCCGACACCGCCAGAGATCCGCGGTGGTGGGCGAGCAATGCATCCAGATGACCGGGCTCGACGACTGCGTCGGCCTTGTTGAACACCACCAGTTCGGGAACCTCGCCGGCTCCGATCTCGCGCAACACGTACCGGACAGCATCGATGTGTTCTTCGGCATCGGCGGCAGATCCGTCGACCACATGCACCAACAGGTCGGCTTCCGCGACCTCTTCGAGGGTCGACTTGAACGCCTCTACCAGCGAGGTGGGCAGCTTGCGAATGAAGCCGACCGTGTCGCTCAACAAGATGGTCTCGCCACCTGGCAGCTGCAGCCGTCGGGTCGTGGCGTCGAGTGTGGCGAACAAGCGGTCTTCGACCAGCACGCCGGCTCCGGTCAAGCGGTTGAGCAGGGTCGATTTGCCGGCGTTGGTGTATCCGACGATGGCCACGGTATGGAACCGTGACCGGCGGCGAGCCTTGCGCTGGTTGACCCGGGTGCGGCGAAGGCCTTCCAGGTCGCGCTCCAGCTTCTGGAGCCGGCGCTGGATACGCCTGCGGTCTACCTCGAGCTGGGTTTCGCCCGGACCCCTCGTGCCGATGCCGCCGCCCTGCTGAGACAGGGCATTGCCCCGGCCGCGAAGGCGGGGCAGGCGGTACTTCAGCTGCGCGAGTTCAACCTGGGCCTTGCCTTCGAGCGTCGTGGCGTTCTGGGCGAAGATGTCGAGGATGACCGCGGTGCGGTCGAGCGCAGTGCGCTTGAGGATCTTCTCGAGGTTTGCCTGCTGGCCGGGCGACAGTTCGTCGTCGAACACGACCGTGTCGGCGTCGACCGCCTCGGAAACCTCCATCACCTCGCGAGCTTTTCCCTTGCCGATATAGGTGGCCGGGTCCGGTGTGTCGCGCCTCTGCACGACACGTTCGATGGTGTCAGCGCCCGCAGTGTCGACGAGGCGTTCGAGTTCGTCGAGATGCTGGTCGACCTCGATGTCGGTGCGGTCGGGCAAGTGCATGCCCACCAGCACGATCCGTTCACGGAAGCTGCGGTCGATGAGGCCCGTGGCCTCACCGGCGAACTCGCCGAAGCCGCCACGATGCGACTCGGTCTCGTCGGCGACAGCCGTCGGCGAACCGTTGGAGTCTGGACGTTCGGTCATCGGGACACCAGCAGCGAAGGATCGACGTCGATCGAAGCGACATAGTTGGCCGGCCCCGTCAGCAAGACGTCGTCTCGGACCGAAACCTCGACCGCCCCGCCGGGCATCAACACCGTGACATCGGCGGGCACCAGCCCCCAACGGTGGGCGGCAGTGGCCGCGGCACATGCTCCGGTGCCACACGCCATCGTGATGCCCGCACCTCGTTCCCACACACGCAACTCGAGGCCCTCGCCAACGGGGCGAATCCAGTGAACGTTCGCCCCTTCCGGGAACTGCGCCTCATAGGCAGGGCCGTCGACCGACAGATCGACCACGCCTGGGTCTTCGACATGCAACACCAGGTGCGGATTTCCGATGTCGATGGTGGCCGCCGCCAAGGGCGGGGTCTTGTGAACCAGCGCTGCGGCGTCGATCTGGCCTGGCGTGGCGGGCCCCATCTCGACCGAAACTCTCGACTGGCCGGGCTGGTCGCCAACCGAATGAACTGCGCGGCGAGCGCCGCCCGCAGTGAGAACTACGAACTCGTCACCAGGGGCATGCCCGCTCATGACCACCGCCTGAACGAGGCAACGCATGCCGTTGCCGCTCATCTCGGCCGGGCTTCCGTCGCTGTTCAGAAGCTCCATAGCAAAGTCCGCATCGTCGTGGCCCGGGGTGACGCGAATGAGACCGTCGGCTCCTACACCGGTTCGCCGGTCGCAGACCGAGCGGGCCATAGCAGCATCGATGGGGGTCGTCTCGTCCAAGTCGATGAGTACGAGAAAGTCGTTGCCGAGCCCGTGATGTTTGGTCAGATGCAAGTGGAACCTCTGTTGAACATGTGCCGCCTCGTGCGGATTGTCATCCATTGTCGCAAGTCGGCGGCCTCGCCCAAACTCATTTGTGGTCGAGGTGACGTTCGACCAGTTCCCAGGCCACCTCTTCCAGGGGTTCTGGGCTGCCCTGGTGTTCCAGCCACACGATCCGAGGATCTCGGCGAAACCATCGCTGCTGGCGCCTCGCGAACCTGCGGGTACGTCGTTTTGCGGTGTCGAGTGCCTCGTCCAGCGATGTGGCCCCCTCGAGGTGCTCGGCCAGCTCCTTGTAGCCCAACGCCTGCCTGGCTGTGTGGCTCATCACCTCGGACGAGTTCAGCAGGCCCTCGACCTCGGCCA
>JAGQSP010000147.1:0-248 GCA_020439485.1 Acidimicrobiales bacterium
CCACCCAGAGCGATGTAGTTGATGTCGTGACCGGCCGCCGAGGCATATGGCCCGTCCTGACCCCAACCCGTCATGCGCCCATAGACCAGCTTCGGGTTACGGCTCAGGCACACGTCGGGGCCCAGCCCCAGGCGCTCCATCACCCCGGGCCTGAACCCCTCGATGAGGGCGTCTGCGGAGTCGATCAGCTCCAGAACCGTCTCGACTCCCTCGGGGTTCTTCAGGTCGACGGCTATCGAGCGCCGACC
>JAGQSP010000147.1:369-9515 GCA_020439485.1 Acidimicrobiales bacterium
TACACCCGAAAGCGGACCCATTGTGTTCTCCTGAATCAGTAGGCGAGACTCGAAATCTGCTCAGCCGGCTCGCTGGGCCAGCCGACGTGCTTGGTCGATGTAGCTGTCCCACAGCGACCGCGGAAGATCGTGGCCCATGCCGTCGTAGATGACAAGCTCGGCACCATCGATGGCTTCGGCCGTGGCCACACCACCCGACATGTCGATGAGGGTGTCCTTCGAACCGTGGATGACGAGGGTGGGCGCGGTGATGGCGGCCAGCCGGGCCGTGCGGTCACCGTCGGCCATGACCGACGTGTACTGGTGAGCTGTGCCGTCGGGGTGGAAACAACGATCGTATTGAGCGGCGACGTACTGGCGGGCCTCGTCCTCGTCGTAGTCGTCGCTGGCCCAGATCCGCCTGCGGAGCAGGTCGTCCTCGATGTATGAGCTGCGCTCGGTGGGCGCTGGTTCGGTCAATGCCGCCAGCGCCTCGGGTGTCGAGCGGCCGACCTCACGGTTGCCCGTTGTCGACATCACAGACGTGATCGACCTGACGCGCTCTGGGAAGACATAGCCCATGGTCTGCACGATCATCCCACCCATCGACATGCCCCACACGTGAGCCGACTCGACCTCGAGGGCGTCGAGAACCGCCATGCCGTCGGCGGCCATGTCGGCTACCGAATAGGCAACCGGGGCGGGCTCGCCTGCGGCCAGGGCCTGTGCAACCTGGGAAATCGACGGCGGCGGAGTTGGGGTCTTGGTGCTGAGACCGACGTCGCGGTTGTCGTAGCGCACAACGTGAAAGCCAGCTGTCGCAAACCCCAGACAGAGGGCGTCGCGATAGGCGATCATCTGGCTGCCGAGCCCGTTCACCAGCAACAGCGTCGGGTCGCCTCGGCGACCAAAGGTCTCGAACTCGATTTCGTAGTCGCCGTTGGTGGTGCGCACCCAAGGGTCTCCGTGGTCGTGTGGCCTACATGCGATCGAGCAGATCGCGCCGCTTGGCCTCGAACTCCTCGTCGCTGACCAGCCCCTGACGACGAAGCTCGTCGAGTTGCTTGATCTTTGCTGCGACATCGTCGGTCGGTGCCTGCGGTGCAGCACCGTAGCCCCGATCGTTCTGCCGGTCGATCTGGCGGTAGATCTCGTTTTGGATGGCGTCTGGTTTGCGCACGTTCGAGAACCGCGACTGACCGCTTTCACCGGCCGATTCGATCAGAAGATCGCCGGCGCCGATCATTCGCTCGAACAGCGACTGGCGAAAGTTGATGTTGTCGATTCGGCCGACGGGCAACTCGACACCGCGCTTGGTCAGCACACCCGTCCTGAAGATGAGGCGTTCGCTGGACAACACGAAGAAGGTCTGCGCCCACTTCGTGTACACCACGCCCAGGTTGATGATGGCTGCCAGCAGCAGAGCCCAGCCCAGCCACCCGACGTATGCGACGTCGATGACGTTCAGGACAACAGCGGCGGCGAGGGCCGCGACCAGCAACGCAACCGACTGAGAAAACACCCACCAGTGCGGTTTGAGGTTGAGGATCAATTCCTCACGCTCGTTCAGGTAGTCATCGGGAAACGCCATAGTTCAGAAGACTACGCGAGCCGAGGGCCCCACTTCTTCAGCGATCGAGGGGCCCGACGTGAAACACTCTCATCATCTCGTGATCCTCATGGGAGAGGATGTGGCAGTGCCACACGTAGCGCCCCGGCTTCTCGAACTTGGCCTTGACCCTCACCATCTGTCCGGTGCGTGGTGAACCGTCGGGATCGCCAGGCAGGGCCGTCACCATGTCCTTCGGCGCAGCCTCGTAGTACTCGGGCCCCACCTGTGTCCGCGGCAGCTTGCGGATGTTCGACACCTCGGGCGACTTGCCCACCGCACCGTTGTGTTGGACTACATCGACCATGCCCGTGACTTCGTATTCGAAGTCGCGCCTGTCGAGCACCTCGAAGTTCACCTGGTGCAGGTGCACCGGGTGGGCGTCGGCGGTGAAGTTGTAGATCTCCCAGATCTCGGTGTCGCCTACAGCGGGATTCTCGGTCGTGGGATGCGACCAGGTGAAGGGGGTGGCTACGCCGCGCCCCCACAGGTTGTCGTCGACGGTGCCAAGCAGCGGCTGCAGACGGCCGAACTCGTCCTTGCCCTCGAACAAGGCCACCCTGCGTCGCTTTGCGATGCCGCGCACACCGCCGTAGCCACCGATGGCGGTCGGGTCGAAACGGTCGGGGATCGATGTGTTGGTCCTCTTGACGACGTCGAAGGCCATCACCCTGTCGGTTCGCCGGTCGGGGAACAGGTCATCGACATCGAGAGCGTCGCCGAACGCTCCCCCGAATGGAGCATCCCCGCCTGCGTTCTTCATGATGACCCGGGTGCCCTTGGGAACCTGCGAGAAGTCGATCACCACGTCGTACCGACCACCCGGTTCGAACACCAGAGACTCGACCTGCCTGGGCGTGCCCAGACCCTGGTCGCTTCCGACTACCCAGAAGGGCAAAGGTGCGCTTGCACTGTCGAGGTCGATTGTACCCCTGGCCGCTGCGACGAACTGCAACACCATGAAGCGCGAATCGCAGCCGTTCAGAAGACGCAGCCGATAGTGACGCCGTTCGACGTTCTTTCTCGGCCAGAGCTTGCCGTTCACCACGATGTGATCGCCGAAGAACTCGGCGAGGGCTGTCGGCCCACCGTTGGGGAACAGGTCCTCGGGCAGGTCCGCACCCTCGCCTGTGATGAAATCGTCGTAGAAGGGTTCACCCGGGAACGACGGGAAGAACAGTTCGCCCGTCTTGGTGAACATGCGGTCCTGGATGCAGTAGGCCATCTCGTAGGGGAATGCCGGCAGCCCGACCGGGTTGTCATGCCCGCCGGTGTCGATGTCGTCCCGAACGAAGTAGAAGCCGGCCAACCCGGCATAGACGTTCAGCCGTGTGATTCCGAGGGCGTGGTCGTGGTACCAGAGAGAGCCGGCCGCAACGTCGTTGTCGTACTCGAATGTGTCGGTGAACCCGCCGTCGACACCCGCCCACTGTGGACCCACCACCTTGTTGCGATGGCTATAGAAGAACTCTGGGTTGCCATCGAACTGATAGTCGGACTTGCCGCCGTGTAGATGGGTGATCATCGGCACGCCATCGCGTTCGATGGTGCGGTCGTGGTATCCGTGCAGGGCATAACACCAGTGCAGGTTCTCGTCCACGGGCAAGAGGTGCTGTTTGCCGAGCCGGTTCTTCCACTGGACTCGGGTGACGCCGCCGTCGCGCCTCACCTGGATGGTCGGTCCTGGCCACGAGGGTTCATGGACCCCGTATCCCCAGATCGGGGTAGTCAGCTTGGTTCCCGTTGCCGGATCGATGAGCCCGGTCTTGTGGAGCGCGGGAGCGGCCTTCAGGCGGTAGTTGCGCCAACTGTCCCAGCCGTTCTCGACGAAGTCTTGCAGCACGAAGCTTGGGTCCAACGCATTCGGCGCGCGCTCCACGAACATCGGCTGCCTGGCAGGGTCGCTGAGCCGAGCCCCGGCTTCGACAGCTGCAGCTGCGTCGAGATGAACCCCCGACCGCAGCGCGTATGCCGCCAAGGCAGCTGCGGAACCACCAAGAAATTGTCTACGCGAAAGCGCCATCGTCCGACCTCTTGTTGTTGGGCTGGAGACGACCCTCGGACGCATGCTGACGCCCCTGGTGACATCCTTGTACTGCCGCCACCCTAAATGACTACGGAGAGTAGTATTTCACTCTGAGTGGTCGCCGACAAGAGGTCGTCAGCCCCAGCCCAACTCGTCCAGGCGGTCGTCGTCGATTCCGAAGTGGTGAGCGATCTCGTGCAGGACCGTCACCCTGACCTCTTCGATCACCTCGTCCTCGGTCTCGCAGATGGCGCAGATGGTGTTGCGAAAGATGGAGATGCGGTCGGGCATCACGGCGCTGTAGTCCATGCCCCGTTCGGTCAGCGGTACGCCGTCGTACAAACCCAGAAGGTCGGGGTCGTCCCCATCGATCACGACAAACGCGACATTGTCCATCGCGTCGAACAATTCGTCTGGAAGCAGGTCAAGTGCCTCGCCGACGAGTTCTTCGAAGCGTTGGAAGCCGATCAGCTCCATGGAGGGGACGGTAGCGTCTGGGCTATGGGCGAGCCGGGCATCGACGATCTGTTGGCCAGGCTCGACGAGTCGCAGCGCATAGCCGTCGACCAACCCGCTACGACATTGCGCATACTGGCCGGGCCAGGTTCGGGCAAGACGAGGGTTCTGACGGCGCGCATCGCCCGCCGGGCTGCCGACGAGATCGACCCGCGCCGGGCGATGACACTGACCTTCACCCGACGCGCCGCCAACGAGTTGAGGCAGCGCCTGGCCGCCGCCGGAGTTCGCGACCTGGGCCCGGTGGGCACATTCCATGCCGTTGCGCTGCAACAGGTGCGCCAGCGCCGGCTGGATAGGGGCAAGGCGGTGCCCCGGATCATCGGCAGCCGGGTGGCTCTGCTGCGATCGCTGGCCGACAATCCAACCCAGGCCCGCGCCGCCGTAGCCGTCGAAGCGACCATCTCGGCGGGTACCGAGCCACGAAACCGCGTCGAAGCCGACCTCGCCCGGCGCTACAACGAGCACAAGCGTCGCCAGAACCTGCTCGACTTCGACGACATCCTGGCCGAATGCACCCACATGTTGACCACCGACCAGGCATTCGCCGATGCTCAGCGGTGGCGGTTCAGGCACTTCTTCGTCGACGAGTTCCAAGACGTCAACCACACCCAATTCGAGCTGTTGCGTGCCTGGCTGGGCGACCGAGACGATCTCTGCGTGGTCGGCGACCCAGACCAGGCGATCTACGAGTGGAACGGTGCCGACGCTGCGTATCTGACCGACTTCGAGCGCTGGTTTCCCAACGCCACCACCGTGGCACTCAGCACCAACCATCGCTCGGCGGCCCCAATCATCGCCGCAGCCCACGCGGTGCTGGGCGAGCGCGATGTGGTGGTCAGGCGCCAGGCGGGCGCCTCACCCACCACCAGCGACCACTCCGATCCAGAAGCCGAGGCGCGCTCGACCGTCGAACGCATCCGGTGGGCTCACAGCACTGTTGGGAGATGGTCCGATCATGCCGTGTTGGCCCGCACCAACGCCCAGCTCGACTTGGTGGCCTCAGCCTTCTCGGCTGCGGGTATCCCCCACCGGATCAGGGGACGTGGCGGTTTGTCTCAAGACCCTGCTGCTACGGCCATCGTCGACGAGCTGAAGTCTTCAGGGCCTTCCTTTGCCGTGCGGCTGATCGACCTCGAGACCGAACACATCGGGTCCGACGACGCAGACGTCGTCTCGCCCGTGCTGGAGTTGGCTCGCGAGTACGTCAGCGGCACCGACCAGCCTCACGGTTCGGGGTTCGCGGCCTGGTTGACCACGTTGCGCGCCGGCGACGTCGGGGTCGACCACGACGTGGTCGACCTGGTGACGTTCCACGCTGCCAAGGGGCTCGAGTGGCCTCACGTCACCATCGTCGGCACCGAGGAGGGTCTCGTACCCATGAACGACTCGGCCGAGGAGCGCAGGCTGGCATACGTGGCTGTCACCCGCGCCGAACGGAGCCTGCACCTGTCGTGGTGTCGAAGCCGCACGGTTCAAGGCGTGGCCCACGAGCGATATCCGTCCAGGTGGCTCGGTTCGATCAGCACCCAGGCTCCGCCGCCGGTGCCGCCCACCGAAGACCAGCGCCGAAGCTTCCTGGCTTCGGCCCGCGCCGCCACCATGGCCAGCACCGATGGCGCCACCCGCCGTCGGCTCGAGCGCCTGCAGACGTGGCGCGACACCACGGCCAGGGCCAGGCGGATCGACCCGGAGGCTCTGCTTCGCGATGAAGCCATGGTTCAGATCGCACGACGAGCGCCGGCCGATTTGGACGAACTGTGCGAAGCCTCGGGGTTGTCGCCCATACGCCTGCGCCGAGACCACGTGGCAATCCTGGCTGCCATCCACCGCAGCTAGACCCACGAGCTCGCTATATGGCGCCGAGAGATCCGATCGGCGGGCTCAGGCGTCGAAGTCGACCAGCACCGGTGCGTGGTCGGAGGGTTGCTTGCCCTTACGGGCGTTGCGGTCGATGACCACAAACGTCGAGGCGTCGACCACACGACGGCTGCACAGCGCAAGGTCGATGCGCATGCCCTCACGCTTGTGGAACGCGCCACCCCGATAGTCCCACCAGCTGAAAAGGCCCGCATCGCTGTGGTGGGCGCGGAACACGTCGGCCAGACCCCACTCGCCCAGGGCTGTCAGACGCTGGCGCTCTGCGTCGGTCACATGGGTGCCGCCCGACGTCTTGGCGACGTCCCAGACGTCGATGTCCTGGGGCGCGATGTTGAAGTCGCCGGCCACCACCACCATCTCGTCGGGCGATGCGATCGAGTCGACGTGGTCTGCCAGGCGATCGAGCCATCCCAGCTTGTACACATAGTGATCGTCGTCGACAGCGCGTCCGTTCGGGACGTAAACAGACGTCACCTTCACGCCGCCACAGGTCGCCGAAACCAACCGGGCCTCGCCATCGGGTTCTATGCCAGGCGCAAAGTTGGTGTGCACCTGGTCGATCCCCACACGAGACAAGATCGCCACACCGTTCCACTGGCCCTCTCCCACGTGGACCGATTCGTAGCCGAACTGGGCAAAGTGGTCGTGCGGAAACTGGTCGTCCGACATCTTGGTTTCCTGCATGCACAAGATGTCGGGGGATGCATAGTCGAGCCATTCGTCGACACGCTCCATGCGAGCGTTCAGCGAGTTGACGTTCCATGTGGCCAGGCGCATGCCCCGAGCCTAAAGGTGGTTGAGGCCAGCCGGCTCGCCGCTATTGGTCGGCCTTCGGCTCGTCGGCCTTGGCCGCCGCGGGCCGCACGGTGCGCTTGCGGGTGGTCGACCCTGTGGCCTTCTTGGCCGGGGCCTTGGCGGCTGTTCCGTCGCTGGCGGCAGCCTGGGTACCTGTGGCCTTCTTGGCTGCGGCCTTCTTGGCGGTGCTCTTCTTGGCTGTGGTTTTCTTCGCAGCCGTCTTCTTGGTGGCTGCCTTCTTGGCCGTGGTTTTCTTGGCCGCCGTCTTCTTCGCGGCGGTGGTCTTCCTGGCTGCCGTCTTCTTCGCGGCTGCAGGCTCGGATTCCTCGGACGTCGACGCGGCTTTCTTCGCGGTCGTGCGCGAGGGCGACTTGCGAGCGGCCGTCTTGCGGGTGGCCTTCTTGGGTGGCGGAGGTGTGGTTTCGTCAGGCACCAAGGCCAGGTCGATCGCGTTGTGGGCCGGGTCGGTCGCGTGCACCGTGAACTCGACCTCGTCGCCGACGGTCAACACCTCGCGAGCGCTGCGCGGCGCCGGGTCGCCCATCAGGCGCAGGGGCACGTAGCAAGTGGCGTTGCCCGCCTTGACGTAGGCGCCGTGAGACGAGAACGACTCGACCACCGCGCGCACCTTCGAACCAGGCAGATAATTGGCGACGAAGGTCACGAACGCGGTTGCGTCGTTGAGGATCGGTTTGTCGCTGGCGCGCTCACCGCGGACCGTCTTGGATTGCGCAGGTGCCTTCTCGCCGTCGGCGTCGTTGCCCTTGTCTGGTTCGGGGGTCGCCTGTGCTTTTGTGCTTGCGGCAGGCTCTGGAGTCTCTTTGCGCTTGGCGTCTCGCACGGCGCGGCGGCTGGTAGCTCCGCGCACCGGCGCCCGATCGACGAACACCCACCCGACACCCGGCACCGGCTTTCCGCCGACCAAGCGGTCGTCTTCGAACAACCAGTCGTGGTCGCCGTGGAACTCCTGGAACGAGTCGTTCGACAACACGGTGGCGTTGGCCTTTATGGCCACCTGCAGGATGAAGGCGTCGCCCCGCCCGATGACACCCGCGGGTGGGGTCAGCATCCAGCCGGCATCGATGAGCTTCTCGTAACGGGCGAACTCGGACTTGTCGATGCGGTTGGGAAAGGTGGCGTCGACGATGACGATGACATGATCGTGAGGCCGCTCGGCCAGGAACTCCTGGACCGCCTCCTCGAGCTGCTCGAGCGAGGGGGTCTTGCGCCCTTCGGTTGCGATGTTCGATCCGTCGACTACCAGATGTGTGACCATGTGTGCCCCCAGAGTACCTTCGAACGCCATGACCAGAACGGCCGTACTGTTCGATCTCGGTGGCGTCATCACCACCAGCCCATTCGAGCGCTTCAACGAATACGAAGCGCGGGCGGGTCTGCCGCCCGACTCGATTCGCAAGATCAACTCCACCAACCCCGACTCCAACGCCTGGGCGAAGCTGGAACGAAGCGAGGTTGGGCCCGACGAGTTCGTCGCCCTGTTCGACGCCGAGGGCCGCGCTCTGGGGCTCGAAGTCGACGGCCGAGAGGTACTGAAGGCTATTACGGGCACGGTGCGCCCCAAGATGGTGCGGGCACTCGACCTGTTGGTCGAGGCCGGAGTCCGCATAGGCGCCATCACCAACAACGCCTCGTTCGGCGAAGGCGCTGGCATGGCCCGCGACTCCGACGCAGCCTCGGCCATGGACGCGGCGCTGGCCCGGTTCGAAGTCGTGATCGAGTCGTCGAAGGTGGGCGTTCGCAAACCCAGTCCCGAGATCTACCTGATGGCCTGTCAGGAAATGGGCATAGAGCCCGCCCAGGCGGTGTACCTCGACGATCTGGGCATCAACTGCAAGGCAGCGCACCAGTTGGGGATGTTCGCCATCAAGGTCACCGACCCAGACGAGGCTCTTGCGGCTTTGGGCGCAAAACTCGGTTTGACGCTGGTCTGACGCGTTCGTTGCGCCAGGCTGGGCGTCTACAGCTCGGCCATCAGCTGTTCGAACTCGTGCTGATGCACACCCAGCGACCCACAGGCAGGGCTTCCCGACTCGGGGCGCCCGACCAACACCAGGTCGCGCACCGGCAGCGCGCCCTCGTCGGCCCTGCCCCTGACATAGGACCATGGCCCCATGTTGGCGGGCTCTTCCTGTAGCCAGATCACGGTTTCGGCATTGGGGTACAGCGCCATGATCTCGCTGAGCTGTTCGGCAGGCCACGGATAGAGCTGCTCGATGCGAACCACAGCTATCGGCGTTCCGGTGGCGTCGCGATGGGCCATGGCGTCATAGGCAACCTTGCCTGAACACAACACGACCTTGCGGACCGAGTCGGGGTCTG
>JAGQSP010000147.1:9623-11341 GCA_020439485.1 Acidimicrobiales bacterium
CGCTTGATCTGGCGCCTCAACAAATGGAAGAACTGCGCAGACGTGGTGGCGTTGGCGATGGTCATGTTGCCCTCGGCACACAAGATCAAGAACCGCTCGATGCGGGCCGAACTGTGCTCTGGCCCCTGGCCCTCATAACCGTGTGGCAGCAGCATCACCAGGCCGCTCTTTTGGTTCCACTTGTCCTCGGCGGCTGCCAGGAACTGGTCGATGATGATCTGGGCTCCGTTGACGAAGTCGCCGAACTGAGCTTCCCATGCGACCAGGCCGGCGCGGTTTATCAGCGAGTAGCCGTATTCGAAGCCCAGCGCTGCGTATTCAGACAACATCGAGTCGTAGATCCAGAACGGTGCCTGCTCGTCCGACAGGCTCGCCAGGGGCGTGAACTCTGACTCGTTCACATTGTCGACCAGCACCGCGTGGCGATGGGCGAAAGTGCCTCGCCTGGTGTCTTGCCCGGTGATGCGGATCGGTACCCGCTCGAGCAGCAAGGACCCATAGGCCAACGTCTCGGCCAGGCCCCAGTCGACCTCGCCAGACTCGTACATCTTTCGCCGCGTGGCGAATTGGCGTGCCAGCTTGGGATGAGGCGTGAACCCCTCGGGGTAACTGTCGAGCGCGTCGTGGATCTTGTCGAGGGTGCTGCGGTCTACGCCGGTGTCGAGGTACTCGAAGTCGGCGACATATGCCGTGGGGCGTATCGAACGTGCCGGTTCGGCCGGTGCCGACGCTCGCGTGGTGTCTAGAACCACCTGCAGCCAGTCGGAGAACTGCTCCAGTTCGGACTCGGCTTGCTCGGCGGTGATGTCGCCGCGTCGCATGAGCGTCTCGGTGTAGCGCTGGCGCACACCGGGGTGCTGGTCGATGCGCTTGTACATCAGCGGCTGGGTGTACGACGGCTCGTCGCCCTCGTTGTGGCCCTGCCTGCGATAGCAGACCATGTCGATGACGACGTCTTTGTTCCACGCCTGGCGATACTCGAAGGCCCACCGCGCCACCCGCACCACGGCCTCGGGGTCGTCGCCGTTCACATGGAAGATCGGCGCCTGCACCATCTTGGCCACCTCGGTGGCATAGGTGCCCGACCTCGACTGCTCGGGTGAGGTCGTGTAGCCGACCTGGTTGTTGATCACCAGGTGGATGGTGCCCCCGACGCGAAAGCCCGGGATGCGAGACGTGTTGAGGGTCTCGGCCACCACACCCTGACCGGCAAAAGCGGCGTCGCCGTGGATCAACAGCGGCAGAGAGCCGAAAGAACCATGCGGTTCGAGGCCATCCTGGATGGCCCGGGCCATACCCACCACAACCGGGTCTACGGCTTCGAGGTGGCTCGGGTTGGCCGCCAGCGTCACCGGGATCTCCGTACCCGACCGGGCGGTGAACATCGTCTCGGCGCCCAGGTGGTACTTGACGTCGCCCTGGCCCTGGATGGTGTCTGGGCTGACGTAGCCCTCGAACTGGCGGAAGATCTCCTCGTAGGACTTGCCCATGATGTTGGCCAGCACGTTGAGACGGCCGCGATGGGCCATGCCCATGACTACATGTGCCAGCCCGGCGTCTGCGGCCGACTCGATGATGGCGTCGATGATCGGAATCGCAGACTCGGCGCCCTCGATGCCGAACCGCTTGTGGCCCACATACCGGCGGCCGAGGAAGGTCTCGAACGCCTCGGCCTGGCTCAGGCGAAACAGCAGATGCCTCTGGTCGGCTTCGGTGAA
>JAGQSP010000001.1 GCA_020439485.1 Acidimicrobiales bacterium
CGGGCACTATCACCGAGTTCTTGACGGACTGGGCCTTCATCAGGCCCAGCACCTCGGTGCGATAGTCCTCGTAGCGCTCTGACCAGCGCAAGCCACCGCGTGCCACCGGACCGGCCCTGAGGTGAACACCCTCGACCCTGGGCGCGTAGACGAAGATCTCTGCGTGCGGAACCGGCTTGGGCATCACTTCGATGCGATGCGGATCGAGCTTGAAGGCCAACGCATCGTGACGGGCCCACGCGTTGGTGCGCACGGTCGCGCCCACCAGCGACAACATCGCCCTCAGTATGCGGTCGGCGTCGAGGCTGGACACCTCGTCGATGAGGCCCGCCAACTCACCTTCGAGTTCGCTGGCGAGAGCATCGTCGAACTGTTCGGGGTCGAAACGCGCCGAGAAGTAGTCGACCAACACCGAAACGATCTGGGGGTGAGCGACCAGGGTCTCGATGACGTAGGGCACCGAATACGAGCCGCGCAGCTGAACGAAATAGCGCGCATAGGCCCTCACCACCGCGACCTCGCGCCAGGTCAGACCGGCCCCAACGACCAGTGTGGCCAGTCGGTCGCTCTCGGCATCGCCTCGCCAAATGGCCAGCAGGGTGTCGCGAAGGCGAGCCTGATCGTCGGGCTTCAGCACCGTACCGAAGTCGAGACCCAACTCGTAGATGTGTCCCAGCACGTGGGTATCGGTGGCGATGTTGTGGGGTCGTTCGTCCAAGACGACGGCGCCCAGGTCCTGCAGCATCGGTATCAGGCGGGTCAGGGTGGTGGCCCCTCCCGTGCGGTACAGGTGGCACTGGACCATGTGGGCGATGGTGGTGAACCTGACGTCGACATCGTCAGGACCCAACGCCAGTAGCCGCTCGAGGTCGTCCACCGCGCGCCGGGGCGACACCGCGGCGCGGTACCCGGTCGGGAAGGCACCCGCGTACTGGGCGTATACCGCCGGGCCGTCGTCTGGGCCATGCACATCGAGCGCTGCGGCCCTGAAGCCGTCTTCCCAAGTACGGATCAGATCGGTCAGCATCGACTCGATCGCGTCGATCGACGGGTCCGAGCGCGCCGCTGCGGGTGGCCGGTGAATGATCATGTGGATGCGCGCCAGGGGTGCATCGGAGATCTCGGTGGAGAACGTGGTGTGGGTCCCCTGGTATGCGTCCATGAGCGCCCGCTGGAACGCCAGGCGCACGTCGGTCGAGTACCGATTGGTCGGGGCGAAGATCAACAGCGACAAGAACCGCCCGAACGCGTCCTTTCTGAGCACCACGTTGACCGACCGACGGTCTCGGATCTCGACGATCTGGGCGACCATGTGGTCGAGTTCCTCGACATCCATCTGGAACAGCTCGTCGCGGGGATAGGTGTTGAGGGCGTTCATCAGCCGGCTGCGATTGTGCGATGGACCCTCCAGGCCCGATCGCCTGATGATCTCCTCGACCTTTCCCCTGATCACAGGGACGGTCGACACGGCCTTGTTGTAGACGTCGGCCGTATACAGGCCGATGAAGCGACGCTCGCCCGTGACCCGGCCCGCGGGATCGATCTCTTTCACCCCCACGTAATCGAGCGGCGAGGCCCGGTGAACTGTGGAGGTCGTGTTGGCCTTGGTCAGGTTGGCCACGATCGGTCGGCGTGCCATGGCCGCCAGCTCTGGCGGATCGTGCAGCTCGCGCACCGGATTGGTCGGCTCGCCGGCCATGACGCCAAGCCCACTACCGGGCCTGGCCACCAGCCGCTCGCCATCGATGAGGTCGTATTCGCGATAGCCGATGAAGGTGAATGACCCGTCGGCCATGAACCGCAGCAGCTCGGCGATCTCGTCGGCTCCGTGACCTATCGATCGCTCGAATCGGGCGTGGCCGGCGTCGGCTTCTGCAGCCCAGCCGTCGAGTTCGCGAGCGATGCGGCGGGCCGTTTCGACCATGGCCGGCCAGCCCTCGACAGCGCTGCGAACGTCACCGACCACCGACTCGACCGCTGCGGCCAGTTCTGCCAAGCCCACCTCGCCCGACACCCTGTCGATGTGGAGGTGCACGAACGAATCGATCTCAGCAGCTGCTGGCGCCTGCTGTGGATCGGTCACCGAGGTGATCGCGGGGCCGTCGCGTTCGACCGCCGCCACCGGATGGGCCAGTAGGTCGACCACCAAGCCCATCGAGTCGAGCAGGGCCAGCACCGAGTCGACGATGAAAGGCATGTCGCTGGACACGATGTCGACCACGGTCGAGTCGAGGTGCCAACCATCGGTATCGATGCACGGGTTGTAGACCCGGACCGCGATATCGCCGACCTGGCGCCCCAGCGCCAAGCTCCACAGCTGTCTGGCCGCTCCGAAGAGCTGGCCGGCATCCAGCCCCGATAGTTCGTCTGGCGAAACCTCGGCGTAGAGCCCGCGCACGAGCCTGGCCGCCTCTACCCCCGTTACCGTGACCGCTGCCTCGGCAGCGACCTTGGCCGCCGCGTCAAGCAGCGCCCGCTTGGCCTGCTCAGTCGCCACGAACTGCGAGGGTACTGCGGACGTCAGTCGGTGCCGTGGACCCGCACCAAACCGGCCGACGGGTCGAGCTCGACGATGGCCCCGTCGGGAATCGACGTCAGCGCGTCACGCACACCGATTACCGCGGGCAGCCCCAGCTCGCGTGACAACACTGCGGCATGGCAAACCGGGCCGCCCTCCGCTGTGACGAGTCCACCAACCATCGACAGAACGAGGTTGTACGCGGGGCTCGTCGTCAGGGTCACCAGCACGTCGCCGGGTTGCAGACGTTCGAGCGCCTGCTCGGCGCTGGTTGCAACGACTGCGCGGCCGGTGAACGGCAATGTTCCGATGCCCAGACCGGTCAGTGACGGGCGTACATCGTCGGCCTGGCCGGCGCCCATGCCCATCTCCTCGACCGTCGTAGCCACCACCGACACCAACTCGGCCATCGCAGGCGGCAATGCATCGAGCGGTGGCGCCACGGCGGGCGGGCCAAGAGACCTGGGAGGGTCCAGATCCTTTTGAGCTCGCCGGATCGCCGCGCGAGCTGCCAGCTCCGAAGGCTTGGGCCCTGATACCTCCGATCCAGATGCCAACGCCTCCAGCGCTTCGATCGCCTCGTCCAGAGTGAACTCGAGCACGTGTTCGGCCAATTCGAGGCGTCCCGCCCTATGCAACCTCTGCCCCGTCTCGACCAGCGCCCGGCGCAGCAGGCCGGTCGGCCACTCGACCGTTATCGGGCCCTGGGCGTCGCGCATGCCCATAGCGGCCCTGGCGTCGGCCACGAGATCGTCGAACTCGTCCCTGTCGGCCTGGGGCACTCGCTCGCGCAGGCCGTCGATGGCCGCCATGTGATCCACGGTGCGATGGCGCAGCTCGCCCCTGAGGATCGTCGTGGCCAGCACGTTGGGCGTTTCGGCCATGGTCACGGCATCGAGGTCGTAGCCCGTATACAAGACCCACCCATGGCGTTCCATATAGCGGTCGATCGCTTGCTCGATGTCGGGCGAAAGCGCACGCAGGGCGTCCAGATCGGCCGGCAAGGAACCCAGGTCGGCTCCGGTTGCCTCGATGGCGGCTCGGATGCCGGCGACCTCCTCGACGGGACCCGCAGTGTGCGGAGACGCGCCAGACAGCGTCTGCACCACCTCGGCCGCGGTTATCCCCCACTTCGAGCACCCGGCGGCAAGCCGGCCTACCGGGCCCAGGTCGTAGCCGTGAAGCCTGTGGTGCTCGAAGTACATACGCGATGTGTGCCGGTGCACCTCGGCGAGGTGGCGCGCCAGCGCTGAATCGTCCAATTCGGCGGGCACCACGGCCTGGAAACCCAGGTTCATGGAGGTATAGCGCCCGGACAGGTCGTCGAACCACTCGTCGACAACCGCCTTCCACGGACGCTCGGAAAGGGTCTTGGCCGCGGCCGCCTCGCGCCTTCGAAACTCGGGATGCGAGCGCGCCAGCGCCCTGACCGCCCACGCCGGGGGCGGTTTCGAGCTGTTCGACTTGGCGCCAACCAGCGGCTCCTGGCGCGTGTACGCAAAGCCGTTCACCCACCGGAACCGGATCGCTCGCAGCGGCACTCCGAAGGTCTCGAACAACTGCTCGTACGCGCTCTCGACACCGTCGGCCATCAGGTCCTGCATCATCGGTGTCGTGCCACCGTCGTAGTGCGACTTGTCGAGATCCCAGTGACCCGCGCCGGGTGGAGTGAATTCGAACATGGGCCAGTGTCGCACCCCACTGCTTTGCTTTCCAGATGGCATACCAAGAACGGCCAGTCGTCGGACAACCGCACCCGCTAGAGCTCCGCGGTCTCTTGACCTTCCTCATCCACGCCCGCGGAGGGGTAACGACCATCGCCGACCTCGTCGATGAGTTGGACGCCGCCGGAGTCAAGACCGCTCGCCCTGCCAGCCAGCAGATCTCCGACTCGTTGCGTGCCGAGGTCAGCCGCGGCCGCGTCGTGCGCGTCGCCCGCGGGCGCTACCGACCGGGCCACATACCGCGCACGACCCGGCAACGGATCGAAGCCAGGGCCCGCCGAGCACTTGCGATTGGTGCCCAGTCACGTGCAGCCGAACTGTTGGACGACCCGCAGTACGTGCTCGGCGCCGCACCGACGTCTGAAGAGGTCGATCGGTTCAACTCGTTGCTGGTCCAAGATGCACTAGCGCACCGCAAACTCAGCGAGGCCGAGGCGGCGCAACGACGAGCCTTCCTGATGCGCTTGGAACGCGGCTGCTGAGGCCCAGGTTGGTTGCTGCCCGCATCTTTGCGGCAGTCCACCGGTTCGCCGACCAGAAGATGACGCCCCGGTGCCCAACTCTGCGAGTTTGTCGCAAAGATGCGGGCGGCGACTGGGGTGTCGATGCCCGAGTATCAGGCGGTGCGGATCCGGCCGAGGATGGTGGCCACCACCACCGCCGCACATTCGTCGATGGTGCCCTGGGTGGTGTCTATCCGCAGCTCCGGGTTCGCCGGCGCCTCATAGGGCGCAGAGATGCCCGAGAACTCGGGGATCTCGCCGGCCCGGGCCTTCTTGTAAAGACCCTTGACGTCGCGGGCTTCGCACACCTCCAAAGGGGTGTCGACGAAGACCTCGACGAAACCGCCATCGGGATGTAGATCTCTGACCCCATCACGATCGCGCTGGTACGGCGAGATGAACGAGCTGAGCACGACTACGCCCGCGTCTGTCATCAGGCGGCAGACTTCGCCGATGCGGCGAATGTTCTCTTCACGATCCTCGGGCGAGAACCCGAGGTC
>JAGQSP010000148.1 GCA_020439485.1 Acidimicrobiales bacterium
TCGAGGTTGCTGTCGCGCAGGTCTCGCTGAATCTGGCGCAGCGTGTCCCGGCTGTGCTTCGAGACGCTGAACACGACCTCGTCGATGTACTTCTTGATGCCGATCTTGGCCTGTTGGCGGCGAAGTGTCAGCTGGCGTTGTCGTTCCTCTTTGGCCGCTTTGCGGCCCATGAAGCCACCGATGGCCAAGGTGACGGGCCCGAAGGTGGCCAGGCCCACCAGCCCGCCGAGCATGCCGAACATCAGCATGCCGCCGTAGCTTCCGCGCATGCCGGTGAGGAGCGACTGGGCGTACGACGGGGCTTCGCTCAGCTCGACATCGAGTCGCTGGCGGTCTTCCAGCAAATCCGATGGCGAAGCCACCTGGATGTCGGCCAGGTTGGAGTCGATCTCGAAGACCTCGAGAACCCGCTTCGACAGGTCTACGGCGTCTTGGCGCAGCAGGTAGTAGTTCTCGGCGATGTCGGCCATCAGCCGTTCTTCGACCATCGGAAACAGTTCGTCTCCGATCTTTGCGGGGTCGTTCTCGTCGATCAGGTCCTCTACCTCGGCTATCAGGGCCCGAGTGCGTTGCTTGAGGTCGTGGTCGGTGTTGGAGGTCAGGTCGGCGAAGCCGTCGTTCAGTACGACCTGCCACCGAGACGCCGCCAACTTCATGCCCTCAGCGCGGTCTCTGGCCTCGTGGGCTCGGGCCAGCAGTGCCTCTCTGGTGGCAGGGTCGGCAATGGCTTCGCGTTTGGTGGTTTCGGTCTCGAGGAGCTGGTCGGCGACCGCTCGCACGTCCTTCATCGCCATGCCCACGTGGATGGCCTCGGCCGAGGACAGGATCTCTTGTTCGATGCGCTCCATCAGGGCCGGAAAGCCGCTCTCGTCGTGCAGCGCGGCGTCGTTGAGCTCGAGGGCCCGGGTACGCAGTGGCGAAGCGATCGGGAATATCTCGATCTCGAGGCCGGCGTCGGCCAGGTGGCCCTGGTTCAGTTCCATGATCTTCGACCAGCGGGGGTAGATGTCGATCTTGCTCATGGCACAGATGACGTTTGGGCACCTCTGGTGGGCGGTCTTCAAGAACTCGAGTTCGCTGGCCGTCAGCTCCTGCGAACTGTCGGTGACGAAGATGACCGCATCGGTCATCGACAGGGCGCCCATGGTGGCCTTGCCGTGAGCGGATTCGAGGCCCCCGACGCCTGGGGTGTCGACGACCCTGAGGCCGGCCCTCAAAATCTTGCGGGGAATCCTGACCTCGACGGTGTTCACCTTCTGGTTGGTGCCTGCGATGCGCCCCGAGACCACGAAGCCGCCGGCGTCGGCGACCTTGATCTCATAGTGCTGCTCTTCGCCGGAATCGTCGAGCGGTTCGCACGAGATCGACGCCCTCGAGTGGTCTGCGTATCCGATGACGGTGGCCACCGCCGTGGCGACGTCGTCGTCGACCGGGCACACCGGCGCCTTTATCAGGGCGTTGACCAAGCTGGACTTGCCCTGCTTGAACTCGCCGATGACCAGAACGGTCACCTCGGGTTCGGCCAGCCGTGCCGAAGTGGTCTCGAGCCGGGCCAGCAGGTCGGCCCGCTCGAGTCGCGATGCGGCCCCTTTGGCGGCCTCGACGATCTCCTCGGCCCTCTTGCGCTTTGTCGATTTCTGTGGAGTGTTCACTGGGCTGTCCGTTTGGTGGCTTGCTAGGAGGACCCGGTCCGTTCAATGAACCGACTCGGGCCCCGGCCTTGCGGCCAGGACCCGAGTCTGTACCTCGCTAGGGATTAATTCCAGCTCAGTCCATGTCCATGTCTTCGCTGATGTCGACGCTGTCGTCGATGACCATCTCGGATTCCTCGAGTGCCGTCGAGGTGCCGAAGTCGTCAGACACCGCCGATCCGTCGTCTGCGAAGGTCGAGTCTTCGATGACGGTGGTGTCGATATCGGTCTCGATATCTGTCGAGATATCGGTGTCAGTGTCGATGATCGTGTCGTTGTCCTCGATGGTGGTCGTGGTGGTGTCGTTGTCTTCGAGGGTGGTCGTGGTGGTGTCGTTGTCCTCGATGGTGGTGGTGGTGGTGTCGTTGTCCTCGTTGGTCGTTTCGACATCGGTCACCGTCTGATCGCCCTGAAGGTTCAGGTTCAGATCGTCACCGCTCGAGATGTCGCCGATCGACAGGTTGGTCTGGCTGCCGGCACCGGTGTTGACGTTGCCCTCTGAGTCGATGGCGTCGCCGCCGGCTGCCTGAGCGCCCTCGCCATTGGCGACGATGTTGCCGTCGCCCACGGTGGTGGGGCCGCTACCGCTGGTCTCTACCTGCGTCAGCTCCGATCCGTCGTCGGCGAAGGCCAGGTCGCCGCCGCCCGAGTCGAGGTCGTTGATCTCCGAACCGTTTGTGGCGAAGTTGGCATCGCTGCCGGTGTTGGTGATCATGTCACCGCCGACCTCACCAGTGTTCAGACCAGTTGCCTCGGCACCCTCGCCCAGCACGGCACCCTCGACGTCGCCGGTGACGGTGCCGCCGCTGACATCGCCCTGGACCACAGTCGAGTCCGTCACCTCGCCGGTGATCGCACCCTCGACCGAGCCGTCGGCGGCGATTGCGCCGTCCGTGGCGATCTGAGAGTCGGTGACATTGGCATCCTCGCCGAGCTGAACCGATCCGTCACCTGCGGTTTGGGTGGTGTTCTCGATCTCGAACTCTTCGGCGAACACGTCACCCTCGATCTCGACGCTGTTGTCGATCTCGGTGTCGCGGTCGTCGATGTTGTTGGTGGTGCTCTGGTCGACGTTGTTCGTGACGTTGGTGACGTAGTAGTTGATGGTCTGCGTGACCGCCTCGATCGGCGTCGCCGCCTCGACGACAGGTGGGGCGGGGGGAGGCGTCGGGGCTGCCGCAGCCGGGGCCGGAGCCGGGGCTGGGGCTGGGGCAGAGACAGGGCCGCTGGTCACCGGCGAAGCCGCTGTGCTGGCATCGACCTGGCTGACGCCGCCCACGTTGCCGCCGGCGACCGTGGTGTCTCCGGCGACCTCCTGGTTGATGACCGGGCCGGATTGCACCGTGGTGTCGGCGTTGGAAACGTCCTGGTCGGCCAGGGCCGTGGTGGCCGCAGCCTGTGCGGTGGCGCTGGTCGTGGAGGGAGCCAGCAGGCTCACCTGCTCAGGAGGAAGCTCTTCGCTCATCAGGGTGACCGCCTCGTGGAGGTCCTCGGGGGTCAGCTGGTCGAGGCCCTCGTCCTCGAGCATCTGCTGACGTCCTGCGTCGTCAGCCTCTGCCCACGCCTGCTGCTGGTCACCGAAGATGATGTTGTAAAGCTTGTCGAAGATCATGGTGTCAACCGCCATTTTCCTTCCTCTTTCTTCTTTCCCGGCCCTGTTCGCCGTGTCGTTTGTTGTTCACACCAACACTTCGTGGTGTGTGACATAAACGTATGAAGAAGTGAGGAGCCGTACATCGGGGACGATCCACGTTCGAGCACCCCAGATGCCACTGCGCGATCCCCTAGGGGATTAGGGGGGGAGGGGCCGCGACCATAGGGGACGCTCACAGCGGATCGGGGTCGGGCCCGAGCCGCGGGTCGCCGGGGCTAGGAACTGGAGACGATGAAGCGCGCCAGATCGGTTGTGGTGACGATTCCTGCCAGCTCGTCCCCATCGAGGACAACCACGGAGTGGAAACCTCCCTGGGCCAACACTTCAGCAGCGTCCTTGACCGTTGCCGTCGAGGGGATCGATCGCAGCTTCGAGGTCATGGCATCGTCGATCGAGTAGAAGTCGTCGATCGAGTTGCGCAGCGGCCCATCGAATTCGATGTCGAGCTCGTGCAACAACCGGACGATGTCGGTGGTCGACAGCATCCCGATGGGCTTGTCGTTCTCGGTGACGACGAGGTGGTGATACGGGGCCGACTCGAGCGCTCGGATGGCATCGGAGAGCGGGTCGGAGCGCTCGATCGTGGTCGGGTCGACGGTCATGATCTTGGTCACTGCTGTCATCGGCAGCGAGCCTAGGCCAAGGGTCAGGCCTTGCCGTGGAGCCGGGTGCGTATCCGTTCTTCGGTCTGAGGGTCGATGACGGTGTCGGGGTCGCGGAGCTTGCCGACGGCGGACTGCAAGCCCACCAAGGCCGCATAAAGGGGCGGACACGTGGGGCACACCCTCAGGTGCGACTCGATCAGATCAGCGGTGACAGCGTCGAGGTCACCGTTCATGTAGTCGCTGACGTGGGTTCTGGCGTCCCAGCAGTTCATGGGCACTCCTCGGGTGGCGGCGTCGCGGTCGGCGCCTGCGGCCAGAGCACTCACCATGGCCATACGCCCGCGTCTGAGCCTCTGTTTTGCTGCTGGTAGCGACACGTCTTGGATCTCGGCTATGTCGGCCACGCGCAGCCCCTCGATGTCGTGAAGTACCACGGCCGAGCGATAGATGAACGGCAACCGGACCAAAGCGTCCAGCAACTCGGCTCTGGTGGCGGCTCGTTCGACCACTTCGGCCGCATCGACCGTGTACGCATCGTCTGACCACGACCGCTCGATCGACTCGATCGACAGCTCGTCGGCGGGCACCTCGCGGCCGGCCCTGCGTCCCTTGTCGATGATGAGGTTGTGGGCTATGCGCATCAGCCAATGGCCCAAGGGGGCGTCCGAGCGATACTGCGCCCGGCGTTCGAGAGCTCTGACGATGGTGTCTTGGACGACATCGGCGGCCAGATCGGGGTCGCGCGTCACCCCGAGGGCATATCTGTACAACGGCTCGAGATGCTC
>JAGQSP010000149.1:0-8511 GCA_020439485.1 Acidimicrobiales bacterium
GACACCTCGATGGTTCGCCGAACGGCAGCCTCGTAGGCCTCGGTGCCGTTCGCCACCAGCGAGAACCACAGCGGCAGCCCCCTTGCGCGACGCGAAAGGTGAAAGGCCAGGTCGGAGGGGTTCTGGTCGTGGCGATCGACCTCCTGCAAATACGAGGCGCGCTGGGGAAACGTTCGCCTCGCCGTCGACGGATCGCGATAGACCAAAGCCGCGCAGTCATAGGGTGTGAACAGCCACTTGTGAGGGTCGATACCAAACGAATCGGACCGCTCGAAACCTGCGAAGATCGGCGACAGTTCGGGCAGCAGAAGGCCCGCACCCCCGTAGGCGGCGTCGACGTGCATCCAGGCGCCGGTCTCTTCGCAGAAGTCGGCGATCTCGTCCAGCTTGTCGACCATGCCCGTCAGGGTGGCTCCCCCGGTGGCCACGACTGCGACGATCAGGCAACCCTCGGCATCGGCGCGCCCGGCGGCGTCTCGCACGCCGGCACCGGTCAGCCGGCCCTTGTCGTCGCCGGGGGCGGTGAAGACGACCATGTCGAGCAACTCGGCGGCGCCGACCACCGAGGTGTGGGCAGCCTCGCCTGTGATCACTGCCAACCGCCCGTGCGTGCCGCGCTCGCGCGCCATCTTGCGCGCCACCGCCAAAGCCGACAGGTTGGCTGCCGAACCACCTGCGACGAAGACTCCGCCGGCCGATTCGGGATAGTGGGCCACGCCGGCCAGCCATCGCAGGGCCTCGTTCTCGGCGGCGATTGCGCCTGCCCCACCTTCCCAGTGGCCGGCGAAGATCGAGGCCACGCCCACCAGGGCGTCGCTGATCTTGGCCGACACCGACGGTGCCGTGGGAACGTACGACAGCATCATCGGGCAATCGTTGGGCCGACACGCCGGCAGCACCACGTCGCGGAACAAGGCCAGGGCTTCACGATCGCCACGTCCTGTGCTCCCGACCGATCCGTCGATCGATGCCACCAGATCGTCTACGTAGTCAGCGCCCCACTTGGGGTCTTTCGGGGTCGAGATGAGATCTTCGAAAATACTGAGCGCCAGTCCAAATTGGGCCTGGGAAGTTTCGGTCCACTGATGCATCGGTCCCCCTGGGTGCCGCGGCGCCGACGCTCGGGCCGGCGTCACCGCAGCCCAAGATAGGCACGGGCGCCCCGCGTCCGCGCGAATCAGCAGTTCGGGCGACCCCGGCAGCGATAACGTGATTGGCCATGCGTTGGTCGAACCTGTTCATTCCCACCTTGCGCGACGCCCCCGGCGACGCCGAGGCTGCAAGCCACAAGCTGCTGCTGAGGGGCGGGTTCATGCGCCAGCTTCACGCCGGCCACTACTCCATGCTGCCGCTGGGCTTCAAGGTCCACGAAAAGATCGCGGCCATCGTTCGTTCTGAGATGAACGCCATCGGCGGGCAGGAATACCAGCTGCCCACCATGCATCCGGCCGCGCTGTGGCAGCAGAGCGGGCGTTGGGAGGTGATGGGCGACGAGATGTTCAGGCTCAAGGACCGCAAGGGTGCCGAGCTCGCTTTGGGAATGACCGAGGAAGAGGTGTTCACGACCCTGGCCCTCGAGCTGGCCTCTTACAAACAGCTGCCCCAGATCTGGTACCAGATCCACATCAAGTTCCGTGATGAACCTCGCCCCAAGAGCGGGCTCCTGCGGGTTCGCGAGTTCACCATGAAAGACTCGTACAGCTTCGATCTGGACGAGGCCGGGCTGGACAAGTCGTTCGATCTGCACCACGACGCATACGTGCGCATCTTCGACCGCCTCAGCCTGCCCGCAATGCCAGTTGAGGCATCGTCCGGAGCGATGGGCGGTTCGGACAGCGTCGAGTTCATGGTCCCCTCCCCCGCCGGCGAAGACGATGTGGTTCGCTGTCGAGACTGTGGATATGCGGCCAACGTCGAACGGGCAACGTCGCAGCTCGCCGACATAGTGGATCAGCCCGGGCCCGACGCGCCCGAGCGCTTCGCCACGCCTGGCATCCGCACCATCGCGGCTCTCGAGGCGTTCGAGGGTGGAGCGTCGGCCGAACGCCAGATCAAGACCATGGTCATGGTGCTCGACGGCGAGATCGTTCTGGCGCTGCTGCGCGGCGACCACCAGCTGAATCTCCAGAAGCTTCAGGACGCCACCGGCGCCGCCGAGTTCAGGCCCGCCACGCCAGAAGAGGCGCTGGCGGCCTTGGGCGCAAACCCCGGCAGCCTGGGTGCGGTTGGCGTCGAGCTTCGGGTCGTCGCCGACCAGGCGCTGGCCGGGCGGTCGAACATGACCACCGGAGCAAACGAAGACGACTGGCACTATCGCGGCGTCTCCGTCGACCGCGACATAGCGGTCAGCCAGTGGGCCGACCTGCGCGAGGTGCAGGCCGGCGAACCCTGCCTCCACTGCGGCAACTCGCTCGAGATCGTCCGGTGCATCGAGGCCGGCCACATCTTCAAGCTGGGACGCAAGTATGCCGAGGCCCTCGATGCCAAGGTCCTGGACCCCGACGGCAAGGCCCGCACGATAATCATGGGCAGCTACGGCATCGGCATCGGTCGAGCGATGGCCGCCATAGTCGAGACCCACCACGACGAGCACGGTGTGGCCTGGCCTGTGGCGGTTGCGCCCTACGAAGCGGTCATCACCATCGCGTCGATGAAGGATGAGCGTGGCGTCGCCGAGGGCGAGCGGATTTATTCCCAGCTGCGCAGTGCTGGTATCGATGTTGTGCTCGACGACCGAGATGCCCGGGCAGGGGTCAAGTTCGCCGATGCCGAGCTGATCGGTATTCCCTACAGGGTCACCATCGGCAAGGCGCTAGCCGAGGGTGAGGTCGAGGTCACGGTCCGCGCCACCGGCGAAACCGAAAAGGTGCCGGTCGGCGATGTCGTCGAGCGGCTGGTGGGTGTCATCACCGCCCAACGCTGACACGACCGACGGTCGACGCGGCGAGGCGCAGGTGTCGTCATCCCCGACAACGAGGCAACCGACATGAAGACGACGCCCAGTCGCACGTACAGCGATTCTGAACAAGACAGGGCGGCGCTGCAGCGCCGCACGATCTGGGTGTTGCTGGCGGGCACATTGCCGGCCGGAGCTGCGATGTCGGGCGCCTTTGCCGCGGCCGCGACCCTGGGCGAGGACCTCACCGGCAGCGACAGGCTGGGCACCCTGGCCGCGGCCTGTGTGACGGTGGGTGGGGCCCTTTCTGCGGTGCCCGTGGCCCGCCTGATGGCACGCAGCGGGCGACGCCCCGGCCTGCGGGCAGCCTGGGTCACGGGGGCCGTGGGCGCCATCATCTGTGCGGTCGCTGCCATCGCCGAGATCTATCCGATACTGCCGCCGGGCCTGGCGATGATCGGTGTGGGCTCTGCCGGCACGCTGGCGGCGCGCTACGCGGCAGCCGACCTCGCATCGCCCGAAGACAAGGCCAGGGCCATCGGCATGCTGGTCTGGGGTGGAACGTTCGGCTCGGTTCTGGGGCCGATAGTCGCGTTGCAGGGCGCGGGCTCGGTGGCCGAGTCGGTGGGCCTGCCCGAGCTGGCTGGGCCATACATTCTTTCGCTGTTGTTGTTCATCCTGGCTTCGGGGGCCATCGACCGCCTGTTGCGGCCAGATCCCCTGGTGGTGGCGGGTGGTCTCGATTCCGACGCAGCCGAAGGCACGACCAAGCCTCCCCTTTCGGCAACCCTCGGGCGTATCGCCCGGGTGCCCGAGGCCCGCCTTGCTGTGTTGGCGATGATCGTGGGCCACGGCGTGATGGTTGGGGTCATGGTGGCAACGCCACTTCACATGAAAGACGGCAACCAGGCGCTCAGCGTGGTCGGCCAGGTGATCTCGCTGCACGTGATCGGCATGTATGCATTCGCCCCACTGATCGGCCGCTTGGTAGACCGCGTTGGCGCCAAGCTGGTGGTCGCTGCGGGCGGCGTCATCCTTGCAGTTGGCGCCGAGATGGCCGCCCACACCGAAGCCCAACACACACGCGGGGTGGCCATAGGCCTGTTCCTGGTGGGTGTCGGATGGAACTTCGGCATCATCGCTGCCAGTGCGCTGTTGACCCGTGCCTTCGACCTACACGAGCGTGTCGCGGCCCAGGGTGCCGCCGACCTGCTGATGACAAGCGCAGGCGCAGCCGCGGGCCTCAGCTCTGGATTTGTGCTCGAGCAATGGGGTTACCACACGCTCAGTCACAACGCCGGACTGTTCGGCGTGGCGCTGACCATATTCGCCGTGGTCACGCTGCTGCCGGGGCGCAGACCGGCCGCGGCCACCGGGGCCTGAACGCAGCGGCCGAAGGTGTCGGCCAGACCCACCGAACTGGCCGCCACGGCAACCATCCAGCAGGCAGCCACCAGCGCAGCCCCAGCACCGCCGGCAGGTGCATCCACCCCCGGCATCAGCGCCAGCGCTGCGAAGCCGGTCACGACCACGGCCGAACACTTCGACGGCCTGATCCTCGCCGACCACACCACAGCGGCCTCGACGACGAGCAGTCCTGCGACCACGTCGGCCGGTCGGTGACCGGTAGTCACCATGATCACGACCGCCCACGACACCAGCCCTGCCGCCAACAAGGCTCGTACGACGCGATGAGCGCGCACCTGCGTCGTAGCCCACAGACCGACGATGGTGGCGACGGCGGCAAACCCGAGGGTATGGCCGCTGGGAAGTGAATTGGAGGCCAGGATCGCGTCGTCGACGACGGGGCGTGGCAATGCGACCTTGGCCAGGGCGCCTATGACCACCGCCATCACTATCGACCATGCCACCGGGACCGACCGCAATGTCCGGCGGGCCGGGTTCGCACGGTGCCTGGCATGCAGAATCAGCCCCACGACGAAGGCCACCACCAGCGGGGTCGCCCACGTCGAGGTCGCAGCATGGTCGATCGAGCGCACCAAACGATCGGTGTCCACCGCCCACTCGGCCGGCAGCGAGCGCAGACCCTCGAGGCCTGCCGCGTCGAGGGCGCGGCCCCCTTCGGTCAACACTGCCGTGCCTGCAAACCCAGCTGGCAGCGCCAGGGCCAACAGCCGCATCATCGACTTGGCAGGCCGGTCGTTTCGAGATCGGGCGCTGTCAGGCCGGCTGCGAGCCGACCGACCAGAACCGGAGACTGGTTGCAGATGTCACCGGCCAGGTGGCGGGCCGCAGACGACACCGCGCCGCTGGAATCCAGCAACGCCTCGAACTCGACGTCGAGATAGGTCTGAACCAAAGCGAAGTGGTCGTCGAGATCGCTCAGCAGCACCGGGGCGCCGTCGCACGCCGCCAGATGGAGGCGAACCGACGCCCACGACTGGGCCACCTCACCGCTGTGAAGTACTCCACCACCCTCGACTGCAGCGTGCGTGTCGCCGAGCAATTGCATGGCAGCAAGCCGGGCACGCGTGGCCTTGGTGGGCACGAGCACGGGAGAGCCGGCGCCGGCCGACCCTCCCGTACCCACACTGCGATTGCCCGCAATCCATGAGACCAGACCCGTCATCAGCGCTATCGCTGAGACGAAACCCAACAGCATCATCGTCACTCGCCCGCTCCTTCCACCGAGTAGGGAAGGCGGATAACCGCTTCCGATTGCCTTGACACACAATTGACTATCGGTGGCCAGGGCCAATGCAGTGAGTGACTGTTTCGTTACTTGATCGTCATATAGTTCGTAACATTCGAAACCGGATGGGTGAGTGCGACGCCTCTCACAACGACCGCATCACCTCGATGCGGTTGGTGATGTCTATGAGGCGCCGGGCCAAGTCGTCGACTTGGTCTACGCGCAACCGCGAGACAGCGTCATAGCGCCGTGCCAAGGTCCAGGCATCGGAACCGTTGCGGGCATAGTCGATCGTCTGATCGATCAGATCGCCGTTGCTGTAGAAGTTCAGATCGTTCTGCACGACCGCTTTGGCGTCGTCGAACTCGGCGCTGTCGAGGCCCGCGTCCGCAATCGTCGCGAGTTCGCTGAGGACCCGCTCGTGAATCTGGTCGAGCCGTTCGGGGTCTCCGTCAACCGAGAACAGCAGCTCGATCGTCGACGTCTCGGGGTCGGCCTCTATGTAGACCGACCCACCCGAATACGACGCTGCCAGTTCCTCTCGCACGGCTTCGAAGAACCGGGCGTTGAGGGCCGACTCGAGCACCAGCGCCGCGGCGCGGTCGGCGTCGGACACCCGACCCCCGACAGACATCAAGATGTCGAAACCTGCCCCTGCGCCCTCGTCGCCTGCCGAGACCTCTCGGGTGATGATGCCGGGTGGCATCGGCACGCTTCGGTCGATCGATTCGTCGCCGGGCCGGGTGGGCAACGAGCCCAGGTATGCGTCGGCTAGTTCGACCATGTCGGCGGTGTCGAAGTCGCCGACGATCACTGCGATCATGTCGTCTACCCCGACCAGCCGGCTGGTGTACAGATCCAGAGCATCGTCGGCGGTCAGGGTCTCCAGACGATCGACGTCGGGGTACACACGTCCCCATTCGCTGCCGTCGAAGCGCGCGTCCAACAATTCCGCGTAGGCCGCGGCCTGGGGCTCGGCCTCGAAGCTTCGGGCCCACGACCTGCCGCTCTCCTGCGCCGCACGCCACGCCGAGGTCTCGACGCTGGGCTCGGTGGCCAGCAGGTGCACGAGCTGGAAGGCAAATTCGGCGTCGTCCACCGCACCGCCGGCCGAGAACCCCTCGTCGACATCGCCGATGTAGGGGCCGGCCCCTACCGACGCGTCGGCCAGAATCGTGGCGACATCGACCGAGTCGAACCCGCCCACACCGCTGTCGCCAACGGCATCTGCGACCAACTCGGCGATGGGCCCGTCGCCTGGCTCCAGCAGGGACGCCCCGCCAGACGAGATCGTGTACAGCACAAACGATCCTTCTGCGATGGGCGACTCGACGAAGTACGCGACCAGCCCGTTGGCATAGGTCAGCTCTGTGGCGTCTATGGCCTGAATGGTTCGTGAGGCGACGGCTTCGATGGCCTCGGGTCGGTCCATCAGCGGGTCACCGGGCGACACCGTCGACCCGGTCGAGACGGTGCCCTCGAACGCGGCCTGCTCGGCCTCGACTATCACCTCCGCCAGCCGCTCGGCTGTGGGGAAGTCGTCGTCGGGTGATCCGATTGGTACCAAGATCGGCGCCGATCGGCTCATCAGATAGCGCAGGTGCTGGTTGACGTCGTCTGCGCTGATCGACGACAGCACGGCGCTCTGGCGCTGGTGTGTTTCGGCCGGGTCGCCGAACGCGCTGCCGGTCAGGTGGTGATCGACCAAAGCCGAGGCGATCGAGGAGTCCTGGCGCGAGCCGAGTCCTTGAAACTCTTGGTCGATCCGAGCCTGCAAGCCGGCCACGGCTCTGGCTACTTCTGCTTCGCCGAACCCTTGGTTGGTGGCCCGACCGATTGCGGTCAGAACTTCGAGGCTGCCCTTGGCGACGTCGTCGGCGACGAAGTTGAAGCCGACGAAACGCCTGAAGCGTGAGACCGAGAACAAGCCACCGCCGGGGCGGACTATGTCGATCTCGCCTCTTGCTGCTCCGTCGCTGAGCATGGTGACCAGCAGGTCCGACACCAACGAGTCCAGCAGCGACAGCCTTTCTCCGCCGATGGTGGACGTGTCCCAGACGGGTATCGAGTAGTCGAGCGAGATGTTCGGCTCGGGTCCCTGGGGGTGGGTGGCAACCGCCGTGAACGGCTCGTCGAGATCGTCGACCTCGTAGTCGAAGCGGGGTGACTGCGAAGCCGGGGCGTCGAGCGGGCCGAACGAGCTCTCGATCAGTTCGACGATGTCGTCGACGTCGAGGTCACCGACCGCGACCACCGCCATGTTGTCGAGCCGGTACCAGGTGCCGTAGAAGTCTCGCAGTTCGTCGGCGGTGGTCGTCTCGACCTCCTCGACCGACCCGGAAGGATCGTGTCCCTCATAGGAGCTGTCCGCGTAATAGGCCTCCAGCAGCACCGACTGGATGCGGCCCGAGGGGCTTTCGTCGCGCAGGCGCAACTCTTCGCGCACCACACCACGCTCTTCGATGACGTCTTGTTCGTCGATGGTCGCAGCCGTGGCCCAGTCGACCAGGATGTCGAAGGCGGTTTCGACGGCGCCCTCGGTGCGGGTTGGCACCGACAGGATGTAAACCGTCTCGTCCATGCTGGTGTAGGCGTTGAGGTCTGGGCCGATCTCCATCCCGAAGCTGCGCAAAGCGCGGTCGAGTTCTAGCCCCGGGAATCGCTGCGTGCCGTTGAACAGCATGTGCTCGAGGAAGTGGGCCGAGCCGGCATCGGGGTCTGGCTGCTTGGCCGACCCGGCGTTCACCACAAGCCGCAGCTCCAGCTTGGCTCCTGGCGAGTCGTTCGACATCGCGTAGTACCTCAGGCCGTTGTCGAGAACGCCTGCAACTACCTCGGTGTCGAGGGCGATCGGCGTCGGGTCTGGGTCGGGGGTGACGACTTGGCTGACCCTGTCGATGACGGCGGCCGTCGTCGACGTCGTTTCACCAACGCCGGGTTCGGTGCTCGACACCGTGCTCGA
>JAGQSP010000149.1:8578-8759 GCA_020439485.1 Acidimicrobiales bacterium
GCCGCTACCAGCCGAAGCCGCCGTGGCAGGCCACTCGAGCGCGGGCTGGGGATGGTTTCCACCGATTCAGTCAAGATTGGCTCCTGGTCTGTTCGCCGGGCAACAGGCTCGCGCACCCGGTGATTGCACCCTCGTCGGGGGGCCGACGACAAGTACACCAGTCGTCGGGCGGGGACCGACG
>JAGQSP010000015.1:0-2944 GCA_020439485.1 Acidimicrobiales bacterium
CTCGCTGCAGCGGGTGGCGGCGGCCGTGAAGCTGATTCGATGACGCTCGCGCTCTTCGAAACCGATGTCGAAGTCGGTCGATTCGACCAGATAGTCGCCGCGATACAGGGCGCAGGCGCGCAAGTAGTTCTCGACCGCATCGCCCGGTGAGCCCTCTTTCTCAGCCCGAGCCGCCCTGGCGCGAAGGTCGTCGAAGACATCGGCGTCGATTCGCAACAGCCGCGATTGGGCCAACATCAAACACTCGTTGTCGCGCCTGACATGCCACGGCGCCTCGTTGGGGGCTCGATGGGGCTCGAGCAGCCTGTTCAGGTGATTGAGGTTCACACGCAGGTTGTTCAAGGCCTTGGGACGATCGAGAGTGGGCCACAGGAGGCCCAGGACGCGGCTGCGTTGTACCCGGCGCCCATCGACCAGGATGTGCAGCAGTTCCCTGACCCGGCGGCGCATCTGGGCCGACGTCGTCGAGGTCGCGCCGGTGCGCAGCACGGTTGGCCCCAACACCGACAGCTCGACGACCTCGGTTGGCCGCCGTGGCACACCGACCAGCAGCGCACCAGTCGATTGCGAAAGCGTCTCAGCGTGACGATCACCCACGAACGTGAGCGCCTTGTGTGGATCATGGCGAAGCTCGCTGAGCACTCCCCTGGCGGTCTCGTTGCCTGCGCTGAGGGCTGCCACGGCCAACTCCGCCAGGTGGGGCTCTATCGCCCAGGTTCTGAGCCGGTGGGGTTTGCTCCAATCGAGCGCGGCGGCAGGGGCCGTGTCGGAGTGTTCGCGCAGGGCCACCATCGCCCGGCCCACGTCGCGCGCCAGTCGCATCGCGGGGCCGCAGTCGTCTGCGTCCCAGTGGGGGCGCGAACGGGGCACCAACAGGTACACCAGGCCTGCGATGTTGTAGTAGACGTGACGGGTCAAGCCGTCGAAGGGGCCGCCGGCGGGCATGGTGTCATCGAGTATCCGGGCCGCCTTGGTTTCATCGCCGTCGAACGCTGCAAGTGTGGCCTCGGCTATCGACACCATGTGATGAGCCCAGGACGACTGGGCGAACCCCGCCGCGGCGTCGACGGCCTGTTCGAGCTGATGCCTTGCGTCCTCGGGCGAGCCACCAACCACGTTGTAGATGGCACAGGTGCACGCACCCTCGATGAAAAGATGAACGTGGCCCTGTTCCTTGATGGTCTCGACCAGCCGCCAGACGTCGTCGCGAGCCTTCTGGTCGAGGTCGCCCAGATAGAACCTCATGATCGATCGGTGACCGGCCGCCCGCGACCCGTGACGCCCGTGCAGGTCGCCGATCACCTGATCCAGCGCCTCCAGCGATGCCTGCGCGTGGCCCATCAGCCCCGGCAGCACCGCCCGGTAGTACTGGCCGATCGTCTTGGTGGGTGCGTATCGCTCGAGCCAGCCCTCACACAGCAGGTCGAGGGCGGCCGAGTATGAATCGGAGGACATGTTGCGCCAGATGCCGATCAGGGCCAATACGGCGCGCCCGGCCACCAGGTCGGATCGAGCCAGCTGCTGCACCCGGTCGGCGATGCTTGCCAAGCCCGCGTTGTCGTCGCTTCGGTATTGAACCTCCGCCAGCCTCAGCAGCGCCTGCAGCTCCAGCTCGCAATCGCCCGCTTCGCGCGCCGCGGCCTGCGCGCTCTCGAGCATGGCCACCGACGCCGACGGCGTGGCGGCAAAGACCAGGTCGGCCCGTATCAGCTCGGTCTCGGGCAGCTTCTGCAGCTCGGCTGGCACGGCGGCCAGCATCTGGCGACGCTCGGACAGGCCATATCTGAGGGCGTAGTCGCAGGCGATTGGGCGCAACAGCTCGCGGGCGGCACCAACCCGGCCAGCCCGTGCGTACAGCGACAGGGCCGTCGGCAGCTGATCGCGGCCTCTCAGCTCGTCGGCCATGGTCGCCAGCACCTCGACCTCGACGTCGTGCGGAAGAGCGGGCAACAGCGTGGCCCACATGTCGTGAAGCACGATCGAGCCGTCGGCCGCGCGACTGGTCAGGGGCAGTCCGTCGGCCAGGTCCGCGGCCCTCGCGTCCGATCCGGTTACGGCACGCACCATGCGGTCGTCGAATCGGCCCAGCAATGCCAGCTTTGCGACCGCATCTAGTCGTTGCTCGCCCAGTGCGGCAAGAACCTCCTCAGCTATGTACTCGCGTTCGGCCGCGGTGCCGGCGCTGGCCCTCAGTTCCAAGAGGGCGGGCCAGCCGGTGTCGCCCAGGTCGCTGGGATCCACGCCGCGAATCGCCGCGAATCTGGCTATGGCCTCGCTGTCGAAGCTCAGGTCGTTCTCGTCGATCAGCACGGCTTCGCCGGTCGCCAACGATCGCCGGTACTTCAGAGGCGGCTCGCGCCGGCTGGACAACACCAGATGGCCGTTGGTGGGCAGCTCGCTCAGCAGGCGTTCGAGCATGCTCCCCAGCTCGTCCTGGTCGCGGTACGCATGCAGGTTGTCCATGACCAGCGCCACGTTCGTGGGAGCCAGCTGCCAAACAGCATCAGCAACGTCGGCTGCCAAGCCAATCGGTGTCCCGTGGCTCTCGGCCAGGGCCCAGAGCCGGTCTCGAAGCAATTCTGTGATGTTCGAGTGGGCGGCCGCCCTCCCGCCCAGGTCGAGCCAGAGGTCGATGCCTGCGGAGGCCTCGGTTGTCAACGCCTGATGCAACAGGGTCGTCTTGCCGAACCCGGCGCCGGCGCGCAATACGGTGAGCCGCCGCAAAAACCTGCCGGCCAGTACCTCTGACAGATGATGTCTTTTTATGACTTCGACCGAAGGAGCGGCCGGCGCGAAGCGGCGCACATCTGAGGGATCGGCGGCCTGCATGTCGCCACGCTAGTTCGGCATCACAGCGCGCCCCTAGGGCTGTCTCCGATTCGTTAATGGTCGGTTAACGCCCACGCTGTCGGATAGCCCGATGGGCTGGGGCATCCGCCTCGCA
>JAGQSP010000015.1:3125-3513 GCA_020439485.1 Acidimicrobiales bacterium
CGACCTCGACGACCTCGACGACCACCGAGGCCACCACAACCACAACCGAAGCGCCGGTCGAAGCACTCGATGCCGGCATCGTGTGCGTCATGTCGAACAGCTCGCTCGACTGCTTGACCGACGATGGCTGGAGCACCTGGGACGCGTCCAACTCGGCGGTTCGGGGCAAGTTCCAAGCCATGGACGTGTGCCCCGACGGGCGGGTCGTAACCGAAGACTTCGACGAGCTGGCGGTGCTGGATGGCGACTCTTGGAGCACGATGGTGATCGACCCCGATCTCCAGGGGCCAGACCACATAGCGTGTGGCCGCGATGCGATCTGGCTGGGCGGATTCCAGTACGTCGGTTTCGTCGCCGATGGCGAATGGACGGTCTTCGAGGCCGAGGA
>JAGQSP010000016.1 GCA_020439485.1 Acidimicrobiales bacterium
GAGGTCATGCTCGGAGGCAGCAGCAGCGTCAACCCAACCCCGTACGTGCGGGCCGCTTGTGGCTGAGCCGAACCCCGGGCCAGCGGCCGCGTCCGAACCCACCGCCGATCCGAGGTCGGCAGAGCGCGCTGTTCAGATCATCCAGCAGGCGACGGGGACGGCCCCGGCCGAGGTCAGGCGGCTCAGCGGTGGGGCGTCTCGCACCACCTGGATGGTCGAACTCGGCCGGTCCGGCGCCGAACCCGAGGCTGGCATGGCCGTTCTGCAGGTGGCGTCCAGACCCGACCCGCCCGCCAACTCCGACGCCGCCGTTCAAGCCTTGGTCATAGAGGCAGCGCGCGCCCGCGGCGTGCCGGTGCCGCCTGTGCTCGCCTCTTCTCCACGTGTCGTCGACCCTCCCGCTGGGGTGCCGATCGAGTCGTGGTTGCTGATGAGTCACATCGAGGGGGAAACCATCGCCAGGCGCATCCTGCGCGACGACACATTCTCGACCGCCAGAACACGTTTCACCGAACAGTGCGCCCGGGCCCTCGCCCGCATCCACTCGATCGACGATGCCGGTGTGCTCGAGGTGCTCGAACCCGAAGACGCCCTGGTGCGCTATCGCGAGGCCCTCGACGATCTGGGCCACCCATCGCCCGCTTTCGAGCTTGGCTTTCGTTGGCTCGAAGCCCAACGGCCACAAGCGCGCCGCCAGACGGTCGTGCACGGCGACTTCAGGCTGGGAAATGTGCTGGTTGGGCCCGACGGCCTGAACGCTGTGCTCGACTGGGAGCTCGCCCACATCAGCAGCCCGGCCGAAGACCTCGGATGGCTGTGTGTCAGGGCTTGGCGCTTCGGTGGGCCGGGTGTGGTGGCCGGTATGGGCGACATCGATTCGCTGGTGGCCGCGTACCGCGACGAGTGCCAGACATTGGGCGTCGACGCCGATGTGGACGCCCAATCGGTTCGTTGGTGGATGGTCGTGGGCACCCTCAAGTGGGGCATCATGTGTGTCACCCAGGCGGCGCGTTATCTGCTCGACACGGGCGGGACTCACGAGCACGCCGCCATCGGCCGGCGGGTTGCCGAGAACGAGTGGGATCTGCTGGAGCTGATCAGATGATCGAGTCGTTGCCCGAACACCCCGACCGCGAACCGTTCGACCTTCCGACCTCAGACGAGCTGGTCGGGGCCGTGCGCCATTGGATCGAGTCGACGCTCATGTCCGAGCTCGAGGGTGCCACCCGGTTCCACGCCCGGGTCGCGGCCAACATGTTGGCGATAGTGCAGCGCGAGATCGTCGACGGCGGTGCGTCTGTAAACGCCCACCGTGCCCGGCTGGCCGGGCTGGGTTTCGAGTCCGATCGCGATCTGGCCGACGCCATAAGGCGTGGCGACCTCGACGACAAGCGCGCCGAGGTGATCGAGGCGGTCATGGCCACCCTGGCCGACGAGCTGGCGATCGACAACCCCGGGTATGCCCAGTTCTCGTCTGCTGGGGTTTCGGCTGCTGGCGACTCTGACGGCTGACCATGGCTTTCACGGTGGTGGTGCGCCGAGGTGGCATCGGTTCGCCGGTCTCCATCGAGGTTTCATCCGATGATGCAACGGTGGGCGACCTCGCCGCCGCGCTAGGGGCGCCACAGTCGGCGCTGGCCATCGATGGTCGTCGCCACGATGCCGCTACGCCGCTCGTCGACACAGCTCTGTATCGCGGCTGCACGATCGAGTTCGTGCTGTCCGACGATGGTCCTGACCGTCCGGGTCGCGGCTCGACCGGTACACAATCGGGTCGTTCGCTGGTAGCCGTCGCAGGCCCCGACGCCGGGTGGCGTTGTCGCCTGTCGCCCGGCGCCAATGTGTTGGGGCGCAGCCCCGACGTCGAGTTGCGGCTGGAGGATCAGTCGCTGTCTGGGCGCCACGCCCGCATCCTGGTGGACGATCGAGGCGTGTCGGTCGCCGACCTGGGCTCGACCAACGGCGTCAGGGTGGGTGGTCACGTCGTTGCGTCGTCGCCGTTGATGCCAGACAGCGTGGTGTGGGCGGGGTCTGGCGCGTTTCGGGTCGAGGACGATGTGGTCGACACGGCGTTCTTGTCGTCGGGCGACAGACGCTTGAGCGAAGGCACGATCTCGTTCAACCGTCCGCCTCGCGAGGCGCCCCCGACGCCGACCGCACCGGTAGAGGTCGGTCAACCACCTGCCGAGCCCTCCGAGCCCGTAGGTGTGCTCAGCATCGCCGCCGTGGTGGCGCCGCTGTTGATGGCGGCCGTGTTGGTGCTGGTGATGGGCGATCTGCGGTTCGCTTTGTTCGCGGTGCTGAGCCCGCTTGGGGCGTTGGGTGGCTGGCTCGAGAACCGGGTGCGCAGGCGGCGAGCCGAGCGGCGCTGGATCGGCGAGCGCGACCACCGGCGCCAACTGGTTGTCGCCGACATCGAAGACTGGGTGGCGGCCGAGCGCCATCGGCGTTGGCAGGTGACGCCCACGGTCGCCGAGTGGGGTCGACGGTCGACCAGCGCTTCGTCGAGCCTGTGGGAGAGGCGTCCGAGCCACCCCGATGCGATGGTGGTGGCGCTCGGGCTGGCCACCGTCGAAGCGGTCGTGCCCGTGGCCGATCAGGTCAACGTCGACCCAGACGTAGCCGACCTTCTCGACGTGTCACTGGTGGACGTCCCGGTCGAGGTCGATCTGGCGACAGGCGCGGCCGACGAAGGCCCGGCTGTCATCGGCATCGTCGGGCGGCCCGATCAAGCCCGCTCGGTTGCCAGGTCGATCCTGTGTTCGGCCGCTTCGATGATGGGGCCCAGCGACCTTGCGATCATCGTCGCGTGCGCGGGCGACGCGGCCCCAGATTGGTCGTGGGCACGATGGCTGCCCCACTTGTCCGATCCGGCCGATCAGGGCGAGGTTCTGGGTTCGCCCTGGTATGTCGACGGCGTCAGGGCCCAGGACGCTCTGGCACGCCGCATCGAGGTGCCCGACCGACGAAGTTGTCGCTTGCTGGTGGTCGACGGTGACGAGTTGGTGTTGGGCCGAAACAGCGCAGCCCGGCGCCTGATGACCGGCGATGCGGCCGGCGGTGGGCGCTGGAGTGCCGTGGTGGTGGCCGATCGCGAAGATCGCCTGCCCTCGGCCTGCGACGTCGTGCTGCAGATCGACCCGTCTGGCCGAGCCCGGGTCAGGTGGCCTGCCCAGCGCCGCAATCTCGAAGGGATTCTGCCCAGCGGATCGACCCTCGAACGTTCGCTCAGCATCGCCAGGCATCTCGCCCGCTTCGACGATCCTGACACGGTCGATCCGGTTGCCGCTCTGCCGGCCGAGGTGCCGCTTTCTCGGCTGGCCGGACCCATCGACGAGGACACCATCGCACGCTCTTGGGCCAGACCACCCCGCCCGCTCGTGCACTTGGGTGTTTCACGAGCGGGCCCTGTCGAGTTGGACCTCGCAGCCGATGGTCCGCACGTTCTGGTAGCGGGCACCACGGGCGCGGGCAAGAGCGAGCTGTTGCGTTCGATGGTCGCGTCGCTTGCGTTGGGCTGCTCGCCCGCCGACCTGAACCTGATCCTCATCGACTACAAGGGCGGTGCGGCCTTCGACCGGGCTGCGGCCCTGCCCCATACGGTCGGTGTGGTGACCGACCTCGACGAGAACCTCGCCGAGAGGGCTTTGTTGTCGTTGGAGGCCGAGCTGCGCCATCGCGAGACCGTCCTGCGAAGTCACCGCGTAGGCGACATGGGCGAGTTGCAGCGTGGTGTGCTGGCCCGACTGGTCGTGCTGGTCGACGAGTTCGCGACCCTCGCCAACGAGTTGCCCGAGTTCCTCGATTCGCTGGTGGGGGTGGCGCAGCGTGGTCGCAGCCTCGGAGTCCACCTGGTGCTTGCCACCCAACGGCCCGCCGGTGCTGTCAACGACAACATCAGGGCCAACACCAACATCCGCGTAGCGCTGCGGGTGCAAGACGACGCCGACTCGCTCGACATCGTCGGCGTCGCCGACGCGGCCAGGCTGGCACGATCCAGGCCCGGCCGAGCCGTCATGCGCATCGGTCCCGACGAGCCGGTTGTGATGCAGACCACCAGGGTTACGGGGCCGCTGCTCAGGCGAATTCCCCTGAAGGTCGAGGTCGTGGGCTCTAGTCGCGACGATTCTGTGTCGGTATCGGAGCTGGAGGCCCTGGTCGAGCTCGCCGGCAACATGGCCCTGCGGATGTCGACGCTTGCGACGCGGCGGCCGTGGTTGGATCCGCTGCCCACCGGGCTGTCGGACCTTAACCTCGAGACCACCACAACCCCCGACGCCAAGCACTTCGAAGTGGCGTTGGTCGACGATCCCGCCAATCAGCGCCAGGTCGCGGGCGGCTGGGGATTGGACCAGCCGAATCTGTTGCTGGTGGGCAGAGCGGGCGGCGGGCCCATCGACGCACTCCGCAGCGTCGCACGAAAGGCCGCAGCCCAACTCGCCCCCGACACGGTGAGCCTGCTGGTGGTGGCGACCCGATCGGGCGCCCTGGGCGAGCTGAGCGCATTGCCCCACACGTTCGGTTTCGCGGGCCCTGGCGATGAGGAGATGCTTCGCCGGATTCTCGACCATTGCATCGCCGAGCTGTCGCGTCGCCGGTCGGCGGCCGAGGCGCCTCGCCTTGTCCTGCTGATAGACGACCTGGGTTCGGTGCTCGGAGGTCACGACACAGACCTCGCCTGGCTGGAGCGCATGGACCATCTGCTCGAAGTGCTTCGTTTCGGCCCCGCAGTTGGCATCCACACGGTGGCTGCGGTCGAGCGTTTGGGCGCCATGCCAGCGGCCTGGCAGGCAGCTTTCGCCTCGCGCTGGTTGTTCGAGCCAGCTGACGAGCTGGACCTTCATTCGTTCCTGGGTGACGCACGGATCGCCAGGCGCAAGGCCCCGGTTTTCGTGCCGGGCCGCGCCCTGCGCGACGACGGCCTCGAGATGCAGCTGATCCAGCCAGACACGGTGGTGGTGCCCGACTGGACCTCGTCTGCCGCCGTGCGGATGCGACGGCTGCCCACATCGGTTTCGTGGCATCAGCTCGACTTGCCGTCCACAGACAACCGTCCCTGGCACGTGCCGTTGGGCTTGGCCGACACCGACCTGTCGCAGGTGGGAATCGACATCCACCCCGGCGAGCACGTTCTGGTCGCGGGGCCGCCCCGTTCGGGCGTGTCGTGCGCGCTGGGTGGCCTGGCAATGGCTTTGTCGACCAGCCGCAGGGTCGTCGTGGTCGCAGGTTCCAGGTCTCCTCTGGCCGAGCTGGACCTTCCCGCCGGGTCTGTCGTGGTCGGCGACGTTGGCTCCGCGGCCGAAGCTCTCGCCGCATCGGGGCCGGGTGCGGTGGTTGTGATCGACGATGCCCATGCCGTAGACGACCCGGCGGGCATCATCTCGTCGTGGCTGGCCGATGCGGGGCCACAAGGCCCGGTCGCTCTGGTGTTGGCGGGCGGTCGAGCCGATCGCCTGAGGGCCATCTACTCGGGCTGGACCACCGAGGTTCGGCGCTCGCGGCTGGGGTTGTTGTTGCGCCCAGACCCCGACTTCGACGGCGACCTGCTAGGGGTGCGGCTGGGCCGCGAACTCGACCGATCGTTGCCCGGTAGGGGTGTGGTGGTCGACGCGGACGGTCACAGGGCGGTGCAGGCGCTGCGCTATTGAGGACTTCGGGTCTTGCCTGTTGACATATTTCAATGTCTTTCGGTATTCTCTGTCTGCAACCAACCGGCTGATCTGGTCTTCCCCGCGGGTCGCCGGCCTATCAGGAGAAGACCAGATGACCCGTGTTCTTTCGACGGCCGAGGCCGAGGGCGCCATAGCCCGCATCGCTTCCATCGCCAACGACCAGCTGTTGTCCCAGTTGGCCGCGCTGCAGCGCGAAGGTTCGCTGCTGTCGGACCCCTCCATTTGGGACGGCCTCGAGGCCACGCGCTTTCGGGGCGACACCTGGCCCGCCACCAGCGGTGCGCTGGCCCGAGCCGTTGAGGCTCTCGAAATGTTGCGTCAGCACATCGAGCGGGTGAACCGCAACATCATGGTCGCTGGCGGAAACGGCTGATGGCCCTGGGTGGCGGCACCGGCGAGATCAGCTTCGACCACCGCGTGGCTTCGGAGGCTGCCGCCACCTACCGCAGGGTTGCCGCTTCACTGGAAGGTGCGGTGGCAGCGCTTGCGGGCGACGTGGCGCGACTGGGCCAGTGGCAGGGCCCAGCGCGGCGAGCATTCGACGAGCCCTTCGCCCGCACCTCGGTCGACGCCAGGCGTCTGGCAGCAGAGTTGAGGGCCAGGGCCCGCCGCATCGAGCAGGCATCGAGCCTGGCGGCCGCCCACAACCGGGCGGTGCGCCAGGCCTTGGCCCAAACGGTGGTTGGGCCTCAGGCGCCCATGGCGTGGTAGCCGCCGTCGACGTGGATGATCGATCCCGTCGTGGCCGGGAACCAGTCGCTCAGCAGGGCCAGCGTCGAGCGCGCTACCACGTCCTGGTCGTTGACGTCCCAGCCCAGGGGAGCCTTGGAGTCCCAGGCGTCCTCGAATTCGCTGAATCCAGGAATCGACTTGGCCGCCATGGTGCGGATGGGCCCCGCCGAGATCAGGTTCACGCGGATTCCTTCGGCGCCCAGGTCGCGTGCCAGATAGCGGGCAGTCGATTCGAACGCGGCCTTTGCCACGCCCATCCAGTCGTATGCCGGCCAGGCCACGGTGGCATCGAAAGTCAGGCCGACAACCGAGCCCTTGGCTTCGGCCAACAAGGGGCGCAACGCCCCGGCGAGAGCCTTCAGCGAGAAGGCCGAGATGTTGACCGCCACGGACACATCTTCCCATTCGGCGTTCATGAAGTTGCCGCCCAGGCACGACTCGGGTGCGAAGCCGATGGCGTGAAGCACCCCGTCGACGCGGCCCCAGCGTTGCTGCAGGTCGGCCGCAACGGCGGCCAGCTGGTCTGGCTGTGTCACGTCGAGCTCGAGCACGTCGGGTGTCGACGGCAGCTTGCGCGCAGTGCGCTCGGTGAGGCGAAGCCCGCGTCCGGCGCCGGTCAGCACGATTTCGGCGCCTTCGTCAACGGCTCGCTTGGCGACGGCGTAGGCCAACGAGGCGTCGGTCAGCACACCTGTGATCAGCAGCTTCTTGCCTTCGAGCAATCCCACGGGTCCTCCGTTCCTGGGTCGGCCTGGTCGGTGTGATGGCTGTGTCGGCGGACCGCCGCCGTGACCCGGTCAAGACTGTATTGCACACCTCGCCGAACGATTACGCTTCGCCCATGGCCACCAAGTCCAACTCCGAATCAGACAACCCTCAAACGGACGGTTCCGAGAACGCGGGCACTGCGCATCCCGACGTTCCGGTTGGCAAGGCCCCTTCGGACACTGCCCGCGCGAAGCTCCCCTCGGTCGGCATCGTCGGTGGCACCGGTCCGGCCGGGTCTGCATTGGCGGTCAGGTTGGCCAGCGTGGGCATGGAAGTGGTGTTGGGCTCGCGCTCGAAATACCGCGCCATGGAGATCGTCGACGGTGTGCTGGCCGAGTGGCCAGACCACGACCTCGAGATAGTGGCAGGCGACAACGACGATGCAGCCAAGGCCGACATCGTGGTCATCGCCACCCCCTGGGCCGCAGCCGCTATCACGGCGCGCAGCGTTGCCGAGCACGTCAGTGGCAAGGTGGTCATCACCATGGCCAACGCGTTGACGCGCGTCGGCGACGAGTTCATCCCGCTGATCCCGCCGCGCGGGTCTGTGGCCGCCAGCGTGCAGGCGATGGTGCCAGACGCACGCGTCGCCGCGGCGTTCCAGCACGTGCCCGCCCACGAGCTGGGCGATCTGCGCAATCCGATCAACAGCGACGTTCTGATCTGCAGCGATCACCGCTCGGCCGTCGACGCGGT
>JAGQSP010000150.1 GCA_020439485.1 Acidimicrobiales bacterium
ACGAAAGAGCGACTTGCTCAGCAGTCTCCTAGAACCAGGGTCGCCGATCGGTCAGGACCGTGTACAGGACCCGGTCTCTCAACGCTTCGGCCTGTTCCTGGGTCAGGAACGGAATCTCGACGCTGCCTTCGGCGGTTCTGAGCACGAAGGTGGCCACGCCCCTCCTTCGCTGATACAGGTTCTGCGTCACCGTCGCCCTCTGGACCCTGCGCATGGTCACCTCGGTGCGTTCGGTTGACAACACGCCTCGGCTGGTGGCCAGCCCTGGTTCGGTGAGGTCCCATCTCCACGACCGCTGCAGCGCCCTGTTGTACAGCCACAGCGGAGCGAGCGCTGCCCACGCCAGCAAGGCGAGGGGCGAGGTGGTGATCGCTGCGGCCGTCGTTCCCACCAGCACCGCCACAGCGGGCCAGCGAAACCAATACAGGGTCGCGCTCGGATCGATCGTGCGCTCCAGATCGGCCAGGCGGGCGTCGGCATCGATGGTGAGGCAGCGCAACACATCCAGTTCGCTTCTGCTGGCGCCGGGCAACCTCAGCGAGTCGCTTTCGCCCGCCGTTGGCAGCCTGATGGTTCGGTGGTCGACCAGGCGCTGCAGGAGGCTCTGATCGGTTTCCAGCTGCTGTATTCGCGTGATGGCACTGGACGCACTACGCCTGTCGAACAGCCCAGACTCGCGCCGCAGAACCCGGTCGTCTCGGCTGAGCGTGAGGTCGAACTCGGTCACGAAGGTCCAGGCGATCTGCAGAGCCACCAGCGCACCCAGAGCGACCACCAACGTCAGCGCGATCGATACGGCCAGCGACCCGACCTGAGGTAGATCACCGGGCACAGCGCTCTCGGGCCACAGGCCGAATGTGCCCAGCACGTCGTCGGCCATGCCCATCAGGGGTGCGATCAGCACCAACCCGGCCAGTGGCCGGTTGGTCAGCGCCATTACCACCAGGTCCGACGCAGAGCGCTTGGCCAGCACCTCGCGCTGTGGGGCGGCCGGCGGTGCATCGCCCGTTTCGCCAGGCGATGGCGTGGCCCGAACGACCCCCGAGCCCGTCAAACGTTGAAGTGCTTCAGCGATATCGCGCGACGTGGCCGAAACGACGATCTCGGCTTCTCCGCCCGCAGTGTCGATCTTCACCTCGACCAGGCCGATCGGCCTGTGCAGAAGCTGCTGCTCGATGTCGACGCTCTGGATCCGCGCCAGCGGCACGACCACTCGTCTGGACGACACAACTCCGCTATCGACGATGAGGGTGTCGTTCTCGACCACGAAGGTGTAGCGGTACCAAGCGACCACCGCCCACGCTGCCAGCGCGGCCACGATCAGCGGGACGACAAGCAACTCGGGCCCGGGGAGGCGACCGGTGGCAACCAGGACGGCGGCGATTGCCAGTTGGCCCAGCCCCAGGCGGCGCAGAGCTGTGATGGCGATGAACACCGGGGCCCAAACCGATTGGCGACGCCTGCTCGACAAGATGTCGAAGTCGGCGTTCATCGTTCGCCGTTGTGGGTCTCGCCTTGATCGAGTCCGGCTCGGGCGACCACAGTCTCTTTCAACGCCTCGGCGATTTCGACCGGAAGGCCCGGAACGGCCAGCGACCCGCCTGCGCTGGTGACCGTCAGCGAAGCAAGGCCCACCGCGCGGTCGAGCGGGCCGCGATCGACGCGCACGTTCTGAACCCGACCGAAGGGAACGGTCTGCACCGACACCACCAACACGCCGCGCCGCACCGAGATGTCGTGCTGGCGAAGCAGATACCCCAGCCGCCGATACCTGGCTCTTAGGTAGACGACACCCACGATTCCAGCGGCCAGCACCAGGGCCGTGGCCGATGACCCCCAGTACAGCGCTTGGCGCCCGTCGGTGTTGGACGAGGCGAACGCTGTGGCGAACACGGCCAATGCGGAGGCCAGGGCGGTGAATCCAGCCAAGGCCGCGGTCGAGATGGATAGATGTTTCGGGCTCACCTGCTCGAAGGCGTGAGCACCGACCTGCGGAAGGCTCGAAGCATCGAGTGGGTCGTTTCCGATGAGCGATCCGTCGCCCATCAACCGATCTCGAAGGCGATTCGCACCGCTCCGCGAGCGCCGGCCGCAGCGGCGTGATCGATCGCGTCGACATAGTCGTCGAGCGCGTAGGTGGCGCTGACCAGCCGACCCAGGTCGAGCTGGCGCACCAACTCGAATGCCAGCTCATAGGTGTGCTTGCCACCGTGGCTGTGTTCGGTGCCGTAGCAGTATGAGCCGACCAGCTCGGTTTCGCGATGCCACAGTGCAGTCAGGTCGGTGCTGACCTGGGCCGGCATTCCCAGCATGACGACGCGGCCCCGAGGCCTGGTGATTCCAATTGCGTCGGTGAGCGACTCGGAGTTGCCGACAGCATCGATCACCGCGTCGGCCCCACCTGCCAGCCGGGGGCCGATGACACCACAACCCGTGATGCGCCTGACAGCGCGCGCCACCTCGTCGGGCGACACCACAACGTCGGCGCCGGCCAGCTTGGCCAAACGGTGCTGATGCGGATAGCGCGCCCCGGCCACGATGGTGCCCGTCGGTGTGTGGTGGCGCAGCCCCGCGATGGCCGCCAGCCCCATCATCCCGGCGCCGAGCACCGCGACCAGGCCACCGTCGGGGACGTCGGCCTTCAGAGCGGCGTGGATTCCGGCGGCGACGGGCTCGACCACCACGGCTGAGGCGTCGTCCAAATCGTCGGGAACATCGTGGAGTTGGCTGGTGTGTGCCACCAGCACCTCGCCCCAACCTCCACCCGTCGACTTGCACGAGCCGATCTGGATGCCAGGCTCGATGTCTCCACCGAGCAGGTGGCCATAGTCGTGGCCGTCGGCCTGGGCCGCGCCCTCGAAGGGCGGGTCGAACCCGTGGGCTGCATGTCCGAGAACGGGTTCGATCAGCACGCGGCGTCCGTCGTCGGTCTTGCCGACCACCTCGTGCCCGAGGACGAACGGGAACGTGATGAGGGGTTCGAAGTAGCGAGACGAGTGGCCATCGATCGTGGACAGATCGCTGCCGCAGATGCCGCTGAGCGTAGGCGACACCCTCACCCAATCTGGGCTCGGAAGCTCGGGTTCTGAGATGTCTGCCAGCCTCAGCGGGCCCACCCGCGCCCCAACTCCAGGCCGAAACCGGCTGGCGGCCGCTGCTGCAACGAACCGTGCTTCCTTGCGCTCGAACAAAAGGGCTTTCATGCGCCAGCAATCATGTCATGCCACGCGTGGATCTGGCTCAAAGCGTGGGTGGAGAGTCTCAGGGCAGGTACGCCATGGGATTGACGGTGCTGCCATCGATACGGATCTCGAAGTGGAGATGTGACCCCGTCGAGTTGCCCGTGCTGCCCATGAGCCCGATCTGCTGGCCCTGACTCACCGCGGAACCCTTGCTGATCTGGCGCTGCGACATATGCCCGTAGAGGGTCACGTATCCGTTGTGATCGATCATGATCGTCTCGCCGTAGCCGCTCATCCACCCCGAATAGATGACCGTGCCGGATTGGGCGGCCCAGATGGGGTCGCCCGTGTCGCCGTCGATGTCGATGCCTGCGTGGAATCTCTGGCCGCCCGTTATGGGGTGAACGCGGTTCCCATAGGGGGATGTGACCGCGCCTCGAGATGGCCAGATGACATCTGGGTCGCCGGCGGGCTGCAACACGACCGGCGCGGTGGTGGTCGTGGTGGTCGCCGCGTCTGGGCTGTCGGCCGTCGTGGTGGTGGTCGATTCGCCGCCCGATGGCTGCTCGGCGATCGTGGTGGTCGTGGTCGACGTCGTGGTGGTGGTCGTCGATGTGGCCGCACGGGCCAGGGCTTCACGTCGGGCTATCTCGCGCTGGCTGTCGCGGATGATGGCCTGGATCTCGGACTCGGCTGCCGCCATCGCCTCGATCTCTTCCTCGAGGTGTGCGATCTCTTCTGCCAGTGCCGTTCGCAGGCGCTCTTGGGCGGCGACGTCTTCTTCCAACAGAGCGATCTGGGCCTCGTAGTCGGCCTGGCGTTCGGCTGCAGCCTGAGCAGCAGCGGCAGCCTGGGTCTCGAGCAGGTCGAGGTCGTCGGTGGCGGCACGCAACTGGTCGATCAGGTCGCGGCCGTCGAGGTCGACCTGCCTGAACAGTGCGTCGCGGCGCGCGGCCTCGGTCGGGTCGCCCGCCACCGTTTCGTTGCCTCTGGGGGCTACGTAGGCAGCGACTGCACGTTCGATGGTCATCTCGCGAAGCTCTGCCACCTCGGCCGCGAGCTCTGCGATCTCGAGATCGAGACGAGCCTGTTCGCCCTGGGCTTGCTCGACTTCGATTCGCGCCCCTTCGACGCGCAACTCTTGAGCCGCTATCTCCTCGTTCAAGGTGGCCAACGCTTCGAGCAGCTCGGCGTCTGATGCCTCCAGCAGGTCGAGTTGTTTGGCCAGCTCGGCCTTCTCGCGTCTCACCTGCTCCTGCTGCTCGCGGGCCTCGCGGATGGTTTGTTCCGGCGCTTCTTGTGCGTCGACTAGCGGCGCAACGAACACGAGAGCCGATAGGGCGCAGATGGCGCAAGCGAAGAGAGCGGTCGGTCGGTGTCGCACGGTGGTTCAAAGATGCGGCCGGGTCTGGGCCGGCGGCGAGGCGTCATCCTAATCACATCCGTCACGCGAACGTAACGATTCTTCGGCGGTCTCACCGACGGGG
>JAGQSP010000017.1:0-2515 GCA_020439485.1 Acidimicrobiales bacterium
CGAGAGTACCGATGGGTAATACAGCGGCCATACCTGGAGAACCCCATGAGCGAAGTAGTCCTGTCAAAATCTGAACTCGAGGGTGGGCAGCTGCCCCTGGTGTGCATCTGCTCGGGCGAGCCGGTCGAAACGCTGACCGAAATCGCCATCGGCCCCACCAAGATTCCCCAGCTTGCAGGCCTGCCCACCGGTTATCTGTCGAAGGACCTCCTGACCAAGCTGTTCGGCAGCGCCCTGGGCGCAAAGGTCGGACGGGGCGACGGTGCCAAGAACAAGCAGACCGTCGTCATGGCAGTTCGCATACTGCTGACGCTGGGCTTGTTCTACAACGCCTTCTCGGCGGTGTCGGGCGGCAACCTCATGGGCATCTTGATCTCGATGGTGGGCCTGGTCGTGGTGATCTTCGGAGGTGCGTGGGTAAACCGGGCTCTGACGGTTGGGGTCGTTTCAGATGGCACCGGCGCACGCGTCACCGGCGCCCACCCGAACTTCGTCGAAGCTCTCGAGGCCATGCGCTCGGGCGTGGCTCCCGAGAAGCAACTGGTTCGCACGGGCCCTGCGCCCAAGCCGGTGCCGGCCCCAGGGCTGTATTGAGCGGGCCCGTCCCGGGAGGCACTGGTCTGGCTACCCCCTCGGACCTCTAACCTGCCTCGGGTGGCCGAACCTGCCGAAACCATCCTCGATGCGCAGCAGCGTCGTCATCTGTGGACTCTGGCCGCTGTTCCGCTGGTGCTGGCCGTGCTGGCGCTCGTCGGCCAGGTCGCCTTCGCTGCGCTTGCCAACTCCGCTCCCCTGCTGCTGATAGCGATCGCCCCGAGCGACGCATTCCTGGTGTTGACCGTGGGTTCGGTACCCACCTGGGCATTCTTCGCCGTTGGGTTCGTCAGGTTGGTACTGCCCGACCCATTCCTCTACCTGATCGGCTCGCACTACGGGCCTGCCGGACGGCGGTACATCGATGCCGAACTCGGGCATCCCAACAAGGTCACCGGCGCCATCGACGTTCTACAGAGGTGGTTTCCGAAGATCGGCCTGGTGCTGATCGTCATCTTGCCCAACTATCCCGTCTGCCTGCTGGCCGGCATGACCCGAGTCAGATGGTGGATCTTTGGAATCCTGAACGCCGCTGGCACTGCGGGGCGCCTTTGGGTCATCTGGCACCTGGGCCGCATGATCGAAGGGCCGATCGGAACGATCCTCGACTTCCTGGGTCGCTATCAGATCCCGGTGATGATCGCGATGGCCGTGCTGGTGGGGCTGCAGGTCGGTCGTTCGGAGCGCCCGGACACACCAGAAGGATCAGCCGGCCCCGCCCAGCCTGACCTCGACAGCTGACCGAAGCGGCATCGAGGGCTGGGCACCCTCGACCTCGACGGCAAGCGAACCGGCCGCTGCAGCGAAACGAGCCGCATCAACCGGCGAACGACCCTCGCCAATCGCCACCGCCAGAGCCGCCACGAAGCAGTCGCCGGCCCCGGTAGGGTCGACCATGGCGGCCTCGAAGGCGCCGATGCTGGTCTGGGTGGGCGACACGTCACCCCGCAGAGTCACCACGCACCCGTCGGCACCAAGGGTCGTCACGACCACGTCGGCGGCCGAGACTCGATCGCCGAGCTCGGCCACCTGGGCGGCTTCGCCCCGGTTGACGACCAGCACATCGGTGAGGGGCAGCACTGCAGGCGCCACATCGTTGAACGGCGCGGGGTTGAACACCACCAGAGTCGATGCAGCTCGTGCCAATTCGGCGGCCCGCCGAGCGGTGGGCGCAGGCACCTCGCCCTGCAACAACAAGACATCGGCTCGGGCGATCACATCGGCGGCCTCGCCGACATGGGCGGGGCTCAGCCGGCCGTTGGCTCCGGCCACCACGATTATCGACACATCTTCGGGATCGACGGTTATGACCGCCACACCGGTTGGCTCGTCGGCGCGAACCACGTGCGAGTGGTCGATACCCTCGGCCGCGAGCCCATCGACCAGGAAGGTGCCGCGGGCGTCGTCGCCCACAGCGCCCACCATCGAAACCCTGGCCCCCAAACGGGCTGCAGCAACGGCCTGATTGGCACCCTTGCCACCCCGGAACTCGGCGACCCGATCTCCGTGCATGGTCTCGTCTGGTGCTGGCCGGTGTGGCACCCAAACGGTGATGTCGTGGTTCAAAGAGCCGACGACGGCCACCTCGACCACAGCTGCTCCGATGGTCCTAGAGCCCGAGGAACGAGTCGAGCCCGACCGTGAGGCCGGGGTGGTCGGCGATCACGCGACACGCGTGAACGATTCCGGGCATGAAAGACGACCGGTCGTAGCTGTCGTGGCGGATAGTCAACGTCTGGCCTGCGGCGCCGAGGATGACCTCTTGATGGGCCAGCATGCCGCGCATGCGCACCGAGTGAATCCGCACCGCACCAGCGGCCAGGCCGCCCCGGCTGCCGGCGAGAACCTCGTCCTGGGTCGGGTCGGGCGCCCACGAATCGCTGGCTGCAGCGATGCGTTCTGCGGTGGTTCGCGCCGTACC
>JAGQSP010000017.1:2575-4089 GCA_020439485.1 Acidimicrobiales bacterium
CCAGTTCGGCGAAGCGCATCATCAGTACGGCGCCGATGGCGAAGTTGGGTGCGATCAGGCAATTGCTGTCGACAAAAGCTGCTCGCAGCCGGTCGATGTCGTCATCGCTGAGACCTGTGGTGCCCACGACGGCGTGTACACCGTGGGAGGCCGCCCACGCCAAATCGACGCGGGCGGCTTCGGCCACGGTCAGGTCGACCATGACGTCTACCGACGCCGGATCGACCGCTTCGATCGATTGGTGATCGGCTTGACCGTTGCGGTCGACGGTGGCGACCAGGTCGAGACCGTCGGCCTCGACAACAGCCGCGCATGCGGCCGAGCCCATTCGCCCGGCCGCACCGACGACCACGACCCGGATACTCACCGAATCACCAACCCTGTTCAGCGGCGCGAACGGCCGCGACGCTGACGGCCGCGGGTGCGGCGGCCGGTGTCGACGGATGGCCCGAGGTCACCGAACTTCTCGGCGGCCTGCGCATCGAAGGCCTCTTCGAACGAAACCTCGTCGCGATCAGCCGAAGCGCTGCGCGACCGCGACGGCGCCGGTGCATCGGAGTCGTCCGAGTCGTCGTCGACATCGTCGCCGTCGTCGGAAGCAGGCTCCTTGGCTGCCGGTGCATCACCAGCCAGCGAAAGCGACAGCTTGCCGTTGGGGTCGATGTCGTCGACCTTCACCGCGATGACGTCGCCGAGGTTCAGCACGTCCTCGACCTTGTCGATGCGCTTGCCGCCACCGATCTTGGAGATGTGGAGCAAGCCGTCGGTGCCGGGCAGGATGTTGACGAACGCACCGAACTTGGTGATGTTCACGACACGACCGTCGTACACCTCGCCAACGTTGGCCGTCGGCGGGTTGATGATGAGGCGAACCTGACGCTCGGCTTCCTCGACCGCAGCGCGATCGGTCGAGCCGATGCTGACGATTCCGACGGTGCCGTCGTCGTCGACCGAGATGTCGGCGCCGGTCTCTTCCTGGATGGTGTTGATGACCTTGCCGCGCGGGCCGATGACCTCGCCGATCTTTTCGACCGGAATCTCGAAGCTGACGATCTTGGGAGCCGAGGCGCCAACGTCTTCGCGAGGCTCGGCGATGGCGCCGGCCATGACCTCGAGGATCTGCAGACGGGCCTCGCGAGCCTGCTGCAGCGCCTGCGACAGCACGTCGGCTGGGATGCCGTCGATCTTGGTGTCGAGCTGCAGGGCGGTGATGGCGTCTGCGGTGCCTGCCACCTTGAAGTCCATGTCACCGAATGCATCTTCGGCGCCGAGGATGTCGGTGAGGGTGGTGTACTTGCCTTCGGCATGGACCAGGCCCATGGCGATGCCCGCGACCGCACCCTTGATGGGCACACCGGCGTCCATCAGCGACAGCGTCGAGGCACAAACAGAACCCATCGAGGTCGAGCCGTTCGACGACAACACGTCGGACACGAGGCGCAGCGCGTAGGGGAACTCTTCCTTCGAAGGAATCACGGGCAGAAGGGCACGCTCGGCGAGGGCGCCGTGGCCGA
>JAGQSP010000151.1 GCA_020439485.1 Acidimicrobiales bacterium
TCTACTGTTCGGCTATGGGGGAATTTCCAAGACAACTGGTCGCCGTTTCGGGGCCCATCGACGCAGACAAGCTCGACGGCGTAGCCGCAGGGATGGGCGCCTGGGGTGACCACACCAGATCCCTGCTCGACAAAGGAATCGTGTCGCCAGACATGATCTGTGGCCAGACGCTGTTCCTGCTTTCGAACCAGCCGCGCAATCCGAACAGAGCCCAACACATACCCGGCGGGGCCGGAGGTGTCGCGGGAGGCGTGTGGGTCCGCGAGCGCTACACCATTCACCGGCCGCTCGAGCGAACCGACGTGTTCACCGTGACCGGCCAAACGGTCGGGCGACATGTGCGCAAGGGACGCCGATACGGCAACAACACCAGCCAGACCTTCGACTCGTCCGGAAACCTGGTGGCCAGCAACATCAGCACAGGCCTGATGTCCTACGTTCCCGACCCCGACCTGGCCGATGGCGCAGAAGGAATCACCGGTGACGAGTTGGTGGCGGTTGGCCCAGACGGCGACGCGGCCATGTCCAACCCACACCTCGATCGCCTTGCCGAGCTGTCGGTCGGCGATGTGTTCGGTGGCCATGACGTGACGGTGAGCCTCGAGATGATGGCCGCCCGCGACACCAAGAACCCATCCAATCCCATCCACTCCGACCCCGAGCTGGCGAAAAAGGCCGGGCTGCGGCGCCCCATTGCCGGCGGCAACCACGTGCTGTCGTTCGTGCTCGAGGTGCTTATGGATGCCATCGGAACAGAGGGCTTGTTGCACGGAAGCTCGTTCGACGTCAGGTGGAAGGCACCGGTCGAGGACGGCGTGGTCATCGTGCCCACAGCAACGGTGATCGAAACGGGTGACAGCTCGGGCGTGGACATGGTGGTGTTCGACACCGAAGCCAGGCTCGGAGCCGACGGGCCCGTGGCCATGACCGCACGAGTCTGCGTGCCGGCAGCACGCTCATGAGTGCGCGTCCACTCGCCGGTGTGCGAGTGATCGAACTGGCAAACCGATCGGCAGCCTTGGCCGGACGAATCCTGGCCGACCTCGGTGCCGAGGTGATCATGGTCGAACCTCCGGGCGGCTCGCAGATACGCCACGAAGGACCCCACCTGGGCGGCATCGCCGACGGTGAGCGTTCGTTCGCCCACCTGTACTTCGACATCAACAAGCTGTCGGTGGTTCTGGATCTGGACGACCCGCAGGACATGGCGCGGTTCGAGGCGCTGGTCAGCACGGCCGACGTGCTGATCGACACCGAAGCACCCGGCCGCCTGGACGCCCTGGGTGCGTTCCACGCAAGACTGCGCTCGGCAAACCCGGGGTTGATCCAATGTTCGGTCACCCCGTTCGGGCTCGACACCGCTTGGAAAGACCGAGCGGCGAACGACCTGGTGGCGTGCGCCGCCGGCGGGCTCGTGTGGGTGTCGGGATCGCCGCGCGGGGTTCCGGTTCAGGGAGCAGCAAACCCGTCGTACACGATGGCCGGTTTGGCGGCCGCCTCGGCCGTGATGATCGCCCTGCACCAACGCGACCTGGGAGCGTCCGACGCCCGAGGCAGCGGACAGCACATCGACATCTCGCTGCAAGAAGCAGCTGCGCTGGCAGTCATGCAGACGAACACACCAAGCGCTTGGGTTTGGCACAAGCGCATCCCCGCCCGCCCGGGCCTGTCGGCGGCGATGCCGTGTCGAGATGGCAAGTTCGTAGGCCTGCTGGTGCGCCCAGACCGTTTCGACGGCTTCCTGGCGTGGGCCGAGCGCGAGGGAATCGATCATGGCATGACCGCAGACGACTGGCACTACGCCCGTCTCGAGTCACCTCGCCAGGGCAACCCCGTATCGGAGACGACCCTGGCGCTGGCGGCCAAGCTGACGCGAGATCAGTTCGTTGCCGGAGCGCTCGAGGCCGACATCATCTGCCTGCCGGTGCTGGACTTCCCCGACCTGGAGAAGACCGAGCAGTTCAGGGTGAACGATCAGTTCATAGACGTCGAACACGAACTGTTCGGCACCCTGGGCAGCCTCCGGTCGCCCGTCGATGCCGTAGGGCAGGTGCCACAGCGCCGCGCGCCGCTGCTTGGCGAACACCAGGACCTTGCTGCAGAGGCCCAACCGGTGGCGGCGAAAAGCGCCAGCGCACCAGCCGTGGTGCCGAACGATCCGGCCCGGGCTCTCGAGGGCCTCCGGGTGGTCGACTTCGGGTGGGTGTTGGCCGCCCCCATCGGGACGCGGATTCTGGCCAGCTTCGGGGCCGAGGTGATCAGGGTCGAATCGAGCACCAAACCCGACTCGATGCGCAGCCAGATAGGTCCCGATGGCAAGCCAGACCCAGACCTCGGCGGTCTGCACAACGTCGTCAACGCCGGCAAGAAGTCGCTTGCGGTAGACCTCACCACCGACGCCGGCCGGGCGCTGGTGATCGAGCTGATCGCAACAGCAGACGTAGTGGTCAACAACTTCCGTCCCGGATCGCTCGAGCGAATGGGCTTGGGCTACGAGGTCTTGCAGGCCGCGAAACCCGACCTGATCTTGCTGAACATGCCAGGCGCACACAGACACGGTCCGTGGGCTCGCCGGCCGAGCATGGGCAACATCTTGATGGCAGCGTCGGGCTTCAACATGCTGACGGGCTTCGCCGACGAACGCCCGCGAGGCATCGGCGTGGCCTACCCAGATTTCACCTCGCCCCATCTGTTGGTGTCGACAGTGCTGGCTGCGGTACGCCAGCGCGAAAAGACCGGCGAGGGAGCCGAGCTGCACCTGCCACAGCTTTCGGGCCTGCTGTCGTTGCTGGGCGCCGAGTGGATGCAGTTCAAAGCCACAGGAGCACAGCCCGCGCCGAACGCCAACCGGCATCCCGACCTTTGCCCCCATGGCGTGTTTCGAGCCGCCGACGAGATGATCCCCGAAACCGGTGCCCAGCTCGACGCCTGGGTGGCGATTGCCGTTGACGGACAGGATCAGTGGCGGTCGTTCTGCCAGGCCGCAGGCCATGTCGAGTGGCTGAACGACGAGCGGTTCGCAACCCACGCCGACCGCAAGGCCAACGAGGACGCGCTCGACGAGCTGATCAACCGGTGGAGCTCGACGCTGGACAAGTGGCAGGTCACCGAGCTGCTGCAGGCGGCGGGCATTGCGGCGGCACCTGTCGAGAACCTTCGCGACATGCTCGAGCTCGATCCTCAACTGGGCCGCCACTACCAGCAGACCTCCCAGCCACTGCGCCCCGACCTCGAGATACCCGTCGACCGCGAGGCTGCCCGCTGGGTTGGCGCCGAGCTGTGGCTCGACCGCTCGCCGGCGGTCGGCGAGCACAACGAATACGTCGTGCAGACCTTGCTCGGGCGCACAGATGACCAGTTCGTTCAGCTGATGGTGGACGGCACCCTGGGTTGAAGCGCCCGACGAGCTGGCGTGGAGGGGCCCATCGTGTGCACACTGTCTCTCCGTGCGAGCCCTCCCCCGCCCCACCGCACCCACACTCGGAGATGTCGTCGCCGGGCTCAGCGTCGTACTGGCGCTGATCCCCCAAGGGCTCGCATATGCCGAGCTGGCCGGTATGCCAAGTCGCTATGGCCTGGTGGCCGGCACCATCCCTCCGATAGCCGCGGCCCTGTTCGTTTCGTCGCCCTACCTCCAAACCGGTCCCACAGCCCTGTCGTCGCTGCTGGTCGCCGGTGCTCTGGCCCACATCGCCATTCCCGGAACCGCCGACTACATCGAAGCCGCGGCCCTGTTGGCCCTGATGGTCGGTGTGATTCGAATCGCGTTCGGCCTGTTGCGCATGGGCATCTCGGCCTACCTGGTCAGCCAGCCCGTGTTGGTTGGCTTCACCACCAGTGCGGCGATATTGATCATCGGGTCTCAGCTGCCCAACATCGTCGGCGCCGGGTCGGATCGTGACCGGGTGTTGGTCAGGGCATACGACGTCCTGACCCACCCCGACGGTTGGAACTGGGAGGCGATTGCCGTCGCCGGATTCACCTACGGGCTCATCGTGTTGTTGCGAAAGATCCACCGGGTGTTCCCCAGCGTGTTGGTGGGCGTGGGTGCCACCTGGCTGGCCGCAGAGATGCTCGACCTCGAGGTAGCCCGCGTCGGCAGCTTCGAAAGCGGATGGATCGAGCTGCACACCTCGTTCCCGCTCGGCGAGTTCTCGCACCTGCTGGTGCCCGCTTTCGTCATCGCGTTGATCGGCTTCGCGGAACCCGCCTCGATCGCTCGTACATTCGCCGCCGCCGAACGCAAGCCCTGGAGTGCCAACCGCGAGTTCGTCAGCCAGGGCGTGGCAAACGTGGCGGCGGCGTTCAGCGGCGGTTACCCGGTGGGTGGCTCGTTCGGACGGTCGGGCCTGAACTACCGTGCCGGCGCCGACACGGCATGGTCGGGCGCCATAACCGGCATGGCGATGCTGGCGCTGCTGCCCTTCGCCGGGGTGTTCGAGACCATCCCCAAGGCCGCGCTGGCCGCCGTCGTGGTCAGCGCCGTGTCGAGCCTGCTCGACTTCCCGCGCCTGTTCGCCGTGGCCCGGCGCAGTCTGCCGCAGTTCGCCACCGCACTGGCCACGATGGCCGGCACGATGCTGTTCGACCCGCGCATCGACCGAGGCATCATCCTGGGTGTCGTGCTGGCCGTCATCGTGCATCTGTGGCGCGAGCTGCCCATACACATCGACCACAGCTACGAAGCGCCCATCCTGTCGGTGGCGCCGCGGGGGGTTCTGTGGTTCGGCTCGGTCAACCGCATGGTCGAGGTGGCACTGCAGATCGTGGCCGACCACCCCGAGGCCACCCACCTCGAGATCGACCTGTCGGGTGTGGGCAGGTTGGACACGACGGCGGCCGGCGAGTTGGGCGAATTCGCCAGAGAGATCCGCGAGAGCGGCATGAACGTCGAGTTCGTGGGCATCCCACCCCACGCCCAACGCTTGCGCGCCGCTCTGCACGAACCCCTGGGCGACGGCGACGACTAGGTCGCGCCCCTAGCCCAGGTGCAGTAGACCGCGCCGGTAAAGCGACACAGCTGCCGCACCCACCAGCGGGCCGTCCGGTCCAAGCCCTGCGGGCACGATTCGTGTGCCCAGGCTGTGATCGAGCAACGCAACCCGGTCTACCTCGGCTTGGGCCGCATGGAAGAAGTCGTCGCCGAAACCCAGCGCCACCGACCCGGCTACGACAGCCAGCTTGAGATCGAGGAGGTTCGCCACCCCGCCGACAGCCCGGCCCACCAGGGTGCCAGTGCGGCGCCGCCACGTGTCGTCGGCTGCGGCCGCAGGAGCCGAGGTCAACGCCGCAATCGCTGTGCCTGAGGCTTCGCCTTCCAGCGAACCTCGAATTCCTGCGTGTTCGCGACCGCCCGGATTGACGATCAGGTGACCGATGTGGCCCGCGTTACCGTCGGCCCCGTCGAGCAATCGCCCCTCGAGCACGATCCCGGCGCCCACACCCGTCGAGACCACCATGGCCAGGTAGTTGGGGCATCCGGCCGCCGCCCCGCGCCAACCCTCGCCCAGCGCCAACGCCTTGGCGTCGTTGTCGACATGGGTCACCAAACCAAACCGCTGCTCGAGCCGTTGAGCCAGCGGGAAGTCTCTCCACTGGGCGATGTTCAGCGGCGAAACCAGGCGTTCGGCCATGCGCATGGGCCCGCCACAGCCCACACCGCAAGACTGCGGAGGTTCGCCCGCGTCGTCGTCGAGGGTGGCCTGGGCCAGGTCGAAGACGGTGGCCAGCAACTCCTCGCCATCACCAACCGAAGGGGTCGCTATCCGATGGCGCGTCAATATCCGTCCGTCGTCGGCGCCGACCAGCCCGACCTCGAGCTTGGTGCCTCCGATGTCGATGGCGAGGATGGTGGGCGTCACCCCAAGAGCTTGTCATCGAAGGGCACCCGCCGCGACACCACCCTCCGCCGCGTGCCCCGTAGGCTGAGCCCCTGTGACCGAAATCGCCGATCCTCCAAAGACCGCGCCTGCCACGTTCGCTGAGCACTTCGCCGCCATCCGGGCAAACATCGAACAGGTGATAAAGGGCAAACCCGAGGTAATCGACCGGTCGCTGGTGTGCCTTTTCGCCGGTGGACATCTGCTGGTCGAAGACGTGCCCGGCGTCGGCAAGACCAGCCTCGCAAAGGCCATCGCCCGCTCGATCGACTGCGACTTCGGTCGTATGCAGTTCACCCCAGATGTGCTGCCCACAGACGTCGTCGGCGTCAGCATCTGGAACCGCGAGACACGCACATTCGAGTTCCAGCCTGGCCCGGTGTTCGCCAACATCGTTCTGGCCGACGAGATCAACCGCGCATCACCCAAGACCCAGGCCGCGCTTCTCGAGGCCATGGAAGAGCGCCAGGTCACCGTCGACGGCGTCAGTCGCCGTCTGGCCGCACCGTTCATGGTGCTGGCCACCCAGAACCCGATCGAGCACGAGGGCACCTATCCCCTGCCCGAGTCTCAGCTCGACCGCTTCTTGATGCGCATCTCCATCGGCTACCCGTCACCGGCCGCCGCTGTGGAGATCCTCGACCAGCACGGCGCCGAACCGATCGAGCTGAGCCCGGTGGTGTCGGCCCAGACCGTCACCGCCATGACGGCGGCAGCCCGAGGTGTTTACGTGGCTCCGGCGCTGAAGTCGTACATGGTCGAACTGGCCGAGGCGTCACGCCAACATCGTTCACTGTCGCTCGGCGTATCGCCACGAGCCACCGTGTCGTTGCAGAGCGCAGCCAGAGCACTGGCCGCCTCCAGAGGACGCGACCACGTGCTGCCAGACGACATCAAGGAACTGACCATTCCGGTGCTGTCGCACCGCCTGGTGTTGGCCCCAGACGCCCAGCTGCAAGGCGGGTCGGTTTCGCAGGTTCTGTCAGAAGTGCTGGCATCGGTACCAGTACCCACCACTGGCGGCTGAGCGTGCGGGTTACGCGCCAAGGGTGGCTGCTGCTGGCCCTGGGCCTGTCGATGGTCGTGGGCGGACGGGTCTTCGCGATTTGGGAGCTGTACGTCCTGGGAGCCGCCGCACTGGTGCTGGTGGGTCTGGCACTGGTCAACACCGGGCTGGCCCGCATCGAGCTTCAGGTGAGCCGGGCCATAACCCCGGTCCGCCTGTTCGCCGGCAACACCGCCAGGGTCGACATCTCGATCATCAACAAGGGCGGCCGCACCCCCGTACTTCAGTTGAGCGACCCGGTCGAGGGAACTCCAGGGGCCGAGATGACGGTGGGTCCGCTGTACAGGGGCGAGACCGCCACGGTGGCTTACCAACTCCCTACCGAGCATCGTGGAATCATGGCGGTGGGCCCGCTCAGCGTTCGCATCGGCGACCCGTTCGGACTGAGCAACCTCGATATCAGGGCCGCCGGCGAGCATCAGGTCACGGTGTACCCGCGGCTGCACCGTATAGAGCCCGCGCCCTTCACTGTCGGCGACGACTCGCACAACGCTGCACCCACGCCGAACGCGTTGGGTCGCACCGGCGATGACTTCTACGCGCTGCGGCAGTATTCGGTGGGCGACGACCTGCGCAGGGTTCACTGGAAGTCGACGGCCCGGCACGACGAACTGATGGTGCGCCAAGACGACCAGCCCTGGCAGGGGCGGCTGACGATGTTGCTCGACACCAGGCGCAACGGTGCTGACCGCGACCTGTTCGAGTTGGCGATCGAGGTGTCGGCCAGCGTGCTCGACGCCAGCAGCCGACGCCGCGATCTGATCCGCCTGGTCACCACCGCCAGGGGCGACAGCGGGTTTGCCACCGGAGGAACCCACCTCGAGTCGATCATGCAGTACCTGGCATCGGCCGACCAGACACCCACGGGCACCCTGTTGGCGGCCCGCGATTCGATTCTCACCCAGGGGGGTGGCGGAGCCCTGGTTGCTTGTCTGGTCGATCCGCCCTCGTCGGAGATAGACGAGATGCTTCGGATGCGTCGGACCTTCGATCACATCACGGTTGTCATCTGTCGCTCGGGCGGGCAGCCCTCGGGATCGGTCAGGGCGGCAGGGTCGGGCGCAATGGTCATCGAGACCGCGGATGCAACGTCGTTCGTCAACGCCTGGACAACGGCCCACGGCCGGCCGGTTGCGGCAACTTCCAGCCTGGGGGCGCGATGATGGCCGGCGGTTCGGTCCGGGCCAATCACGTAGCGGGGTGGCCCATCGTGGCAGCCGAGTTGGCCCTGCTGGCCGTGACGTTGTCCACCACCATCGCTCTGTCGAGGCTGTTCGACGACAACTCGTACTTCGTGCCCGTTGCAGGAAGCGTCGTCTGCTCGCACCTGCTGTCGATGCTGTTGCGTCGGGCCCGCCTGTCGACGCCTGTGGCTCTGATGGCGACGTTGCTGACCATGCTGTTCTTCGTCACCAACGTCCGTTACGGCGCAACCACGACCGCCGCGGTACCTACGGGTGACACGTGGTCGCAGATCCGCTCCGATCTGTCCGAGGCCTGGGATGCCTTTGCCGTGGTCAAGGCACCCACGGAGGCCCTGGATGGGTTTGTCCTGGCCCTGATGGTGGTCATGTGGGCGGCGGCCGCACTGGCCGACCTGGCGGCGTTTCGTGTCCGCACCGTGGTCGAGGCCCTGCTGCCCAGCACGGTCGTGGTGGTGTTTGTCTCGTTGTTGGGCGTACCCGACAACCGGGCCGCAACCACGGCCCTGTTCCTGGCGTCGGTCGCGGCATTCGTCCTGTTGTCTCGTATCGCGTTCCCCCTCTCGTCGGCTGTGCCGGTGGGGCCAACACGAGTGCGCCAGCCTGGCGCCCAGGCGCGCACCGGTGCCTCGATGATCGCAAGCATGGTGGTGGTGGGCCTGATCGTCGGGCCGTTGCTGCCCGGGGTCAACGCCGAAGCAGTGATCGACTGGAAGGCGCTCGATGGTGGCGGAGGTTCCAGGGTGACCCTCAGCCCCCTGGTCGATGCCAGGGGTCGCCTGGTCGAGCAGACCGATGTCGAGCTGTTCAGGGTGCGCACCGACTCGGCGACAGGCGCCTACTGGCGCACGACGTCGCTGGACACCTACTCGGACGGGGTCTGGGGATCACGCTACGAATACACCGACGCCAGGGGCACCCTGTCCAGCCCCGACTCGAGCCAGGGTCAGATCCTCGATCTCGAGATATCGGTGTCGAACCTGGGCGACATATGGATTCCGGCCCCCTATGAGCCGCTAACCATAAACGGTGTCGAAGCCAAGTGGGATCCGGTGTCGTCGACCCTGGTAACGGTTCCGGGCCAGTTCACCGACGGCATCACCTACAGCCTCACCGCGGTCGTGCCCAGCTTCGTGCCCGGTCGGCTGAGGGCCGATCGCACGCCCATCCCAGACGACATCAGGCAGCGATACACCGGGCTTCCGGTCGATCTCAGCGAGGCCGTGGTCGAATTCGGACGAGAGCTGACAGCACCCTTCGACAACGCCTACGACAAGGCGCTGGCCCTGCAGGACTACTTCCGAAACAACTACGAGTACTCGACCGAGGTCGCCGGAGGCCACGACGGCAACCGCATAGAGCGCTTCTTGTTCGACGAGCGCATCGGCTACTGCGAGCAGTTCGCCGGAACCTACGCACTGTTGGCCAGGGCAGCCGGCATCCCCTCGCGGGTGGCTGTCGGGTTCACTCCCGGGTCGCGTGTGGGCGACGAGTTCGTGGTGCGCGGCGAGAACTATCACGCATGGCCCGAGCTGTGGATCGGCGGAGCGTGGGTTCAGTTCGAACCGACGCCAGGCCGCGGTTCTCCTCAGGGCGAGGCCTGGACCGGCGTCGCTCCCGATCAGGAAGGTGGCTTCGACCCCGTGCAGCCGGCCGCCGAAAACGAAATCGACGAGGGTTCGGGTCTGGTGATCCCAGATCAGGACCTCAACGACATACCCGAGTTCCCCGACCTCGACACCGAAGCCGGTGGCGGTGGTGCGGCGGTGTCCACGGGCGGCGACGGCGTTCCGGGGTGGCTGCTGAAATTCCTGGCGGTGATGGCAATCGGCGGCACCATGGTTGGGGCCATGTGGTGGGGTATTCCCGCCCTGGTCGGGTGGAGGCGACGCAAGCGCATGGCCCGGGCCAGAGACGGCCGCGAGAGGGTCGAGGTGTCGTGGCGCGATCTCACCGACAGCCTGCGCCAGGTCGGCTACGCCCCACGCCAGGCCGAGACCCGCCGCGAATACGTCTCACGCATCGCACCCATGGGTGTGGTCGACTCGACCCGCCTGAGGCAGGTGGCGCAGCTGGTCGACGCATCGAGCTACGGCAGGTCCGAACCCTCAGACGACGTGGCCGCTCACGCTCGCGAGCTGGTGGCCGAACTGGAACGCGAGCTGTCCGACCGGACCTCTAGTGGCGAACGGGCCAAGCGCAGGCTCGACCCCAGGCCGATCTTCACTACCCGTTGAGTTGGTTGGCGACCGTCAGTCGCCCTTGCGCTTGTCGCGCTTGAACTTCGACCCGATGCCGCCGACCGCGTCGCGCATGTTTGTCGATCGCATGTTGCCCGTCACCTGAGCCAGACCGGCCCGCCCCAGCTTGCTGAGGTTTCGTTCGATGACGATGGTGCAGGCAAACACCACGAGGAACCCGGCGAAGGCCAGGAGGAAGTGGATCGAAAGGGCAGCAACCAGCAGCCCGACACCAGCGACGAAACCGACGAGAGCCCACTTGATGTTGCGCCAAGCGTGACGGTAGAGGGTGGTCTCGCCAACCTCGCGCGCAAACTCGGGGTCACTCTCGTAGAAGTTCTGCTCGATCTGCTGGAGGATCCGCTGTTCGTCTTCTGAGAGCGGCATCGCCTGTGTCCCTTCGATCAGGTGAGGTCGCCGGCGGGGCGTGGTTCAGTTTTACACAGGGGCCGGCCTCGCGACAACGCGCCCACCCTACTCATCGGCCGAATTCGTGGTGCGGATGAGGCCTGGACCCCACAGCTCGTCGCCCACGCGCCTGTCGCGGCGCCCCTTGTCGGCCAGCGCAGCACCCGGAACCACTGCGTCGGAGCCGAATCGCTGACGGATCTCGTCGAGGGTGGCCGCCACCTCGGACCACCCCTGTTGTGGGGGGCCGTCCGCGCGGGCCGTATCCATCAATTCGTCCAGTGATAGCTGCACGCCCGTCGGGGCAGCCAGATGCGAGGTCGACACACCCAGCAGGCGGACCCCGTCGTGTTCTATTCGTGGGCTGACGTCTCGGGCGTCGAGCAGTTCTCGCACCACGGCGACGATTGCGTTGGCCGTGGTGACCTCGTCGGCGACCGAACGCGAGCGGGTGATGGTGCTGAAGTCGGAGAAGCGCAGCTTCAGCTGAACCGTCCGGGCGGCCATTCCGGCCGAACGCAGGCGGGTCGCAACGGCGTCGGCCAACCGCATGGAGATCCGGTCGAGTTCGGAGCGGTCGTAGATGTCTCGCGAGAACGTCTTCTCGTGGCCTATCGACTTGGCCTCGCGGTGGCTCTCGACCGACCTGGGGTCGTAACCCCGTGCCAGGTCGTACAGGTGCCTGCCATGGGCCGCCCCCACCGACGCGACCAGGGGCTCCAGCGGTATGCGGGCCAGGTCGGCCACGGTCTGCACGCCCAGTGCGCTGAGGCGATCATGGGTCTTGGGCCCCACGCCCCACAGAGCGCGTATGGGGTGGGCGTGCAGAAACTGCAACGCCTGGTCGGCTTCGACCACCACCACCTGGCGGCCGGGCCGGACACCCTTTACGTCGGCGATGGGCTTGGCGGCCTCGCTGGCGAGCTTGGCCAGCAGCTTGTTCGGGGCGACACCAACCGAACAGTTCAGGCCCAGCCGGTTCTCGATTCGTGACCGGATCGACCAAGCGATCTGCTCGCCCGAGCCCAGCAGCCGCCTGGCGCCGCTGACGTCCAAGAACGCCTCGTCCAGGGCGATGGGCTCGATGTGGGGCGTTACCTCGGCGAAGATCTCGTGGATCTGTTTGGAGACCTCGCCGTATCGGCGATGGTCGCCGTGCACGAAGATGGCGTTGGGGCACAGACGCCGGGCCCGGCTCGAAGGCATCGCAGACCTGACGCCGAACGCCCTGGCCTCATACGACGCCGAGGCCACTACCCCACGGTCGCCGCTGCCACCCACTATCACCGGCTTGCCCGCAAGCGACGGGTCGCGCAACACCTCGACCGACACGTAGAACGAATCCATGTCGACGTGCAACACGTCGGGTTCGCCCCACGACCCGTCGGGCAGGGTGGACATCGTGGTGGGGCCTCAGTCGAGCTCGCGGCGCGAGATCGACATTCCGTCGGGGTATGCGCCGGTCACGTCGAAACCGTAAGACCTGACACCGGTGTCCCAGCGATGCTCGAGCCAGTCGGTCAGAGGCTCGACCAGCCAAGCCAGCCCACCCGCCAAGAGCTGGAGGGTCTCGGCAGGGGTGCTCCAGCGGGCCTGTGTGACGATGCCGTCGGGATCGTCGATGAAGATGTCGCCGGCGTAGGCGCTGGCCAGGTGGATCTCGGCCCGCATGTGCCAGTCCATGTCGTGTGCGATGACATCGACCTCGTACAGCTTGCGCTCCCAGCTCTCGACCTCGATGCCGGTTTCTTCGCGCACCTCGCGCGTCAGCGCGCCCAACACCGATTCGCCAGGGTCGACCACACCGCCTGGCGTCGACCAGTCTCGTCGCCCGTTGCGACGCAGATTCTCGACCAGCAGGAGATGCTCGCCGTCGTGGATGATTCCCCCGGCAACGGTCCACTTGCGCACGGGTTGAACCCTAGCGCTAGCTATGCTCGCAAAACCATGAGCGATCCGACCGATCCGCCCCGCGGCACCGACCCGGCCGCAGTCGAACTGCCCGAGCCCACCCTGGCGCCCACCGCCCTGCCATCGACCCTGGCGCGCGGCCTGGCCTTTTCGGCGATCATCGTCGCCGGCATATGCGGAGGCCTCGTGGGTTGGGCCGTCACCGATCTGCAGTGCACTGGCGACTGCGGAACCCAGTCGACCCTCGGCGCCGTAGCGGGCGCCATCCTGGCGGCCGCCGGTGTGGCCGTGATCGCCGTGCTGACCCTTCGCGCCATGAGCGAATGGAACGCCCAGGCACCGTTGCGACAGCGCCGACAGTGACCACAGAAGACACCTCTCCCGGGCCTGCCGGCGTCGACGCCGACTCGCTGCTGGTCGTGGCGCTGGGCCTCGTTCGCCTGGCGGTCGACCGCCATCGCCAGGGCGGTCTGGGACGGGTCGACACCAAGTCGAGCCTCACCGACCCGGTCACCCAGGTCGACCAGGACAGCGAACGGCTTATCGTCGACTGGCTGCGCCGCAACCGTCCCGACGACGCGATCATCGGCGAAGAGGGGGCCAACGACGAAGGCACCTCGGGCATCGTGTGGATAATCGACCCCCTCGACGGGACGGTCAACTACACCTACGGCTTTCCTTCGCACGCCGTGTCGCTGGCGGTTCAGGTCCACGGACGCACGGTCGTGGGGGTGGTTCACGACACGGCGATGGACCTGCAGTACCGCGCCACCCTGGGCGGCGGTGCCTACTGTGGCCACACCAGGCTCGGCTGCACCACCGCAGACGACCCGGCGCTGATGCTGCTGGCAACCGGTTTCGGCTACGACCCCGCACAACGCCGGCACCAGGCCGCCGTTCTGGCCCACGTGATGCCCGGTATCAGAGACATCAGACGGGCGGGCTCGGCGGCCATAGACCTGTGCCACGTGGCTGCCGGAAGGGTCGACGCGTACTACGAAACCGGGCCGAACATCTGGGATGTAGCGGCCGGGATGCTCATCGTCGAGGAGGCAGCCGGACGGGCTACCTACGACCCCGAAGCCAAGCGGGTGCTGGCTGCCGGCACCGTCGGCTACGACCGAATCGACGCCTTCATGACCACCGCCGAACAGGCCGCCCGACATAGTGGCGACACTTCGGCCGCGAAATAGGCCAATATCTCTGACGTGGGAACACGAATACTCACAGTCGAAGATGACGAGCGAATTCGCACCGCAGTGCGTTTTGCTCTCGAAGACGAGGGCTGGATTGTCGACGAGGCCGACAGCGGCGAGGAGGCAGCCGAGAAGTTCTCGCGCGAGCCTGCCGACGTAGTGCTCATCGACATCATGTTGCCTGGCATCGACGGTTTCGAGCTCTGCCGCAACATCCGCAGGGTCAGCGACGTGCCCATCGTCATGGTCACAGCACGGGCCGACACCCACGACGTGGTCGCCGGCCTCGAGGCGGGCGCAGACGACTACCTCACCAAACCCTTTGCTCCCAAGGAGCTCTCGGCGCGTATTCGCGCCCTGCTTCGCCGCCACCGCGTGGCCTCGCCCGACACACCGGTGCTGCGCGTCGGCGACCTCGAAATCGCACCAGACCAGGGCGTCGTAAAGCGAGGAGGCGAAGAACTGCACCTCACCAAGACCGAGTTCCGTTTGTTGTGCGAACTGGCGTCCAGCCCCGGCAAGGTGTTCAGCCGCGAGCAACTCCTCGAGAAGGTCTGGGGCTACGACTACTTCGGCGACGGCCGTCTGGTCGACGTACACGTCAGGCGTCTGCGCACCAAGGTCGAGTCAGACGCCGCCCATCCCCGCCATGTCGTGACCGTTCGTGGCATGGGGTACAAGCTGCAGCCCTAGTGCCAGGCGACCCGACCTCCCAGGTACCGGCATGAACATGCTTCGCAGCGGCTTGCGCCTCCGGGCGCGCATCATCTTGGCCTTTGCGCTGGGCGGCCTGTTCTTGTCGGTGTTGTTGTCGACCATCACCTATTCGGTGACACGCTCGACCAACCTCGACCAGCGCTCGCAGTCGGCCGAGCGGCAGTTTTTCTCCAACGCCGCCGCGATCCAGGGGATCTCTGCGTTCTCGGACCCCTCGTACAGCGAAGTCCTCCAGAACCTGCCCCAGGTGGTGGGCGGCTCGCCGATACTGCGCAACACCGACGCAGAGAATCCGTGGGTGGCGCCGCGCCTTACCCCAGATGACCTCCCAGCAGACCTGGTTCAAACGGTCGAGACCGGAACCGGCGCATACCGGATGCGCTACACGCGGCCCAACGGCGTCGCATCGATGGCCTTCGGGGTGGCCATCGCGAGCACCAACATCAGCTACTTCGAGGTGGTGACGCTGTCCGAGCTCAACGACAACCTCAGATCGTTGTTGTTGACGCTGTTCGTCGCGTCGTTTGGCACCACGATGTCGAGCGCCTTGTTGGGTGTGTACGCCAGCACCAGGGTTCTGGCACCACTCACCAGCATCAGCTCGGCTGCCAGCTCCATCGCCGCTGGAGACATGAGCACCCGCCTCGAAGAACCTGCCGACCCCGACCTCGACACCATCGTCGACTCGTTCAACAACATGGCCGGGTCGCTAGAAGCGCGCATCGAACGCGACGCCAGGTTCGCCAGCGACGTCAGCCACGAGCTGCGATCACCGCTCATGACTCTGCGGGCATCGATCGAAGTGCTCGAGTCTCGCCGCGACGAACTGTCCGAGCGTTCGCAGGCCGCCCTCGACCTGCTGTCTGACGATGTTCACCGCTTCCAGCGCCTGGTCGAGGACCTCCTCGAGATCTCCAGGTCCGACGCAGGATCGCTAGACGCTTCATTCGACCCCATCGTGGTTGCCCACCTGGTGTCGGCAGTGCTTCACACGACGAACCACACCGAGGTCGACTTCGACGTTCAGTGCGACGAAGACGCCATGGTCAACGGAGACAAACGGCGCCTGTATCAAGTGGTGTCGAACCTGCTCGAGAACGCCGACAAGTACGCCGGCGGGCCCACCGAGGTCACGGTGACGTGTACCCGCGAGAACGTCAGAATCGTCATCGCCGACCGTGGCACAGGGGTGCCTCCCGACGAGCGCGAGCTGGTGTTCGAGCGCTTCGCCAGGGGCTCGGCGGCCCGCAGGCGCGGCAGCGGCGGAGGTGCGGGCCTGGGCCTGGCTCTGGTGGCAGAACACGTCAGGCTTCACCACGGGCAGGTGTGGGTCGAAGACCGCTCCGACGGCCTCGACGGATCGGTGTTCGTCGTCGAAATGCCCAGGTACGACCCATGAACCGCTTCGCCGCAATCCCCTCTCGCCGGCGGTTACCCGCCACAATCCCCTTTCGCCGGCGGTTATCCGCCGGCCTGCTGATTGCCTTGACGTGTGTGGCCTCGGTGCTGGGCGCATGCGGCATTCCCGTCGATGACGAACCGGTACCCGTGGCTCTTCCTTCGGACTTCGACCTCGAGCCCACCACCACAACGACGACCACGATTCCCGAAGAGATCGCTGCCAACCAGCGGATCATCTACCTGATCCGCGACGGTCGCCTGGTGCCAAGACTGCGAGAGATCCCCGAGCCAATCACCATCGACGAGGTCATCGCCGCCCTGCTGGTCGGTCCGACCGAGTCCGAGCTGGCTCAGGGTGACGAAACCCGCGTCCCGAGCGACATGGACATTGGGGTCACGGTCTCGAACGAGGTATTGGTGCTGGATATCCGGGGCGAGTTCACAGAAGAAACACCGTTCCTGAGGTTCGAGGGCGAGGCGCGCACCCAGCTGATAGGCCAGCTAGTCCTGACCGGCCTTCGCGCAAACCCCGATCTGGCCGGGGTCAACTTCCAAGAGAACGGCCTCTGGCGAGCGGTGTCCAACGGTGCGGGCGAACTGCAGGAACTCGACGCCGACGGGGTTCCGATACCGCTGACCACCGAAGACTTTGCGACGCTCAGGGTCGGGGGAATCTGAGCCTGGTCGAGCGTCGCAGCGGCCGCAGCAGCATGGCCCCGGCGATGATCATCGGGAACACCTCGAGGCGGCCGAACAGCATCAAGAACATCAGGACCGGACGCGCCAGGCGCGGGATCACTGCAAAGGTCGATGCCGGACCAGCCTCGCCCAAAGCCGGCCCGATGTTGCCCGCCGCCGAGATGGCTGCCGAGAAGCCTGTTACCGGGTCGGTGCCAAACGCCGTGACCAGCGCCCCACCAACCAGCGTGGCCATCAGGTACAGCAGAACGAAGCCCATGGTCCGGTTGACGACCTCTTCTCGCACGGGCACCGGCCCCAGCCGCAGCGGGGATATGGCCCGTGGATGGCGGGCCCTCCCGATCTCGCGCAGCGCATATTTCACCAGTATCTGAAGCCTCAGTGTCTTGATGCCACCAGACGTCGACCCGGTCATGCCCGCTGGGATCATCAACAACAGCAACAAGACCTGACTGGCCGGCCCCCACAATGTGAAGTCTGCGGTGCCGAAACCGGTGCTGGTTATCACGGTCGTGACGTTGAACGCTGCGTCGAGCGCCCGTCTGGCGTGGTCTACATCGAGCTCGACGTTCAAGGCCGCCACAACGGGGATCAACACGATGGTCATGCCCAGGTAGACCCTGAACTCGCTGACCCGGTGATACACCGACCAATCGCCCTTCAACGCCTGCCAGTGCAGAGCGAAGTTGCCGCCGCAGTAAACCATCCCAACGATCAGGACGATCTCGACCAGGGCACTGTCGAAGTGACCGGCCGACGCGCTGTAGGGCGAGAAGCCGCCCGTCGATGCGGTGGTGAAGGCGTGCGAAACGGCATCGTAGAGGTCCATCCCGGTCAGCATCAGGGCAAGCGCGATAACCACCGTGACCGACCCGTACAGCATCCAAAGCCGCTTCGCGGTCTCGCGAACCTGGGGCGTCAGGCGGTCGGGGGTGGGCCCCGGCGCCTCGGCGGCGATCAGCTCGAGACCGCCCACCTTCAGCGCAGGCAGGATTGCAACGGCCAGGACGATCAGCCCCATCCCGCCGAACCATTGCGTCATCTGACGAAAGAACCTGACTCCCTTGGGTACCTGCGACAGGTCGCCTATGAGAGTTGAACCGGTGCAGGTGAACCCAGACATCGACTCGAACAAGGCGTCGTCCGCGTAGGCCCAATCGAACGTGCCGGCGAACAAGAACGGCAGAGCACCCACGACCGATACACCAATCCACGACAACGACACGGTGGTGAAGGCGACCGCGGGCAGCTGTTGGCGGGGCAGGGCGGTGAAGAACCACATCGTGGCACCGACACCGGCCGAGACGAGGGCCGACCCCGCCATCGACCACACGTCGGTCCAGCGATCGGCACCGCCGTCGACCAGTCCCACGACCGCCGAAACGAACATTCCCACAGCAACGATCATCAGTGCGATGCCGGTGACGTGAAGTGGTGCGCTGGTATAGCGCGGCCGCGCTGAGCCCAGACCGGCCCCGAAGGGCTCGTCGACGCGTGTTCGCGACGAAGTCAACGGCCGGCCACCCTCGCAGTCGCCCTCCTGCTCATGCCCAGGACCGCCCCGATGGAGATGATGACCGGGAACACCTCGAGGCGGCCGAACAGCATCAGGAACATCAGCACCGGCCGGCCGAGCCGGGGCAGATCGAGGAAGGTGTGGGCAGGTCCTGCATCGCCCAGACCAGGACCGATGCCGCCCGCGGCCGTGATGGCTGCCGAGAAACCGCTGACGGGGTCTGTTCCCGCGGCCGTCACCAGGGCGCCGCCCACGAGGGTGGCGGTCAGATACAGAAGCACGAACCCCATCGTGCGAGCCACGATGTCTTCACCAACCACCACCGGCCCCAGGCGAAGCGGCGAAATCGCCCGCGGGTGCCTGGCCCGGCTGATCTCACGGATGGCGTACTTGGCCATGACCTCGAGCCGCAACACCTTCATTCCACCCGAGGTCGATCCGGTCATCGCACACGGGATCATCAGCAGCATCAACAGCACCTGGCTGGCGGGCCCCCACAGGGTGAAATCGACGGTGCCGAAACCCGTGCTGGTCATCAGCGACGCGACGTTGAAGGTGGCGTCTCGGAACGTGTGAACGAGGCTTGCGCCCAGGTCGACGTTCAAGGCGGTTGCCAGCACCACTGCTCCGACGAACAGGCCCACGTAGATACGGAACTCGCTGACCCTCGAGTAGACCTTCCAGTCACCGTTGAGTGCCTGCCAATGGAGCGTGAAGTTGGCACCGGCGACCAGCATGCCGACCACCAGGATGGCTTCGACCATGGCGCTGTCGAAGTACGCCACCGAGGCTTGATGATTGGAGAACCCACCGGTCGCAGCTGCGGTGAAAGCATGCGCCAGGGCGTCATAAAGCCCCATCCTGGCGAACACCATCAGCGCCAGCGCAATGGCAGCCGTCAGCCCTGCGTACAGCATCCACAGCCGCTTGGCGGTCTCTTGCACACGAGGGGTAAGGCGGTCTGGGGCAGGACCGGGGGCCTCGGCGGCGATCAGTTCGAGACCACCCACCTTCAGCGTTGGCATCACCGCCACAGCAAGCACGATCAGGCCCATGCCGCCGAACCACTGGGTCAACTGGCGAAAGAACATGACACCGCTGGGCGCGGTGTCGATGTCGTCGAGGATCGTCGAGCCGGTGCAGGTGAAACCCGAGATCGACTCGAACAACGCGTCGTCGATGTGCGCCCAGTCGATCAGCCCCGAGAACAAGAACGGCAGGGCGCCGGCCACCGAGACAGCGATCCACGACACCGTGACCGCCCTGAACGCCACGCTGGGCAACTGGCGTTGAGGCAGACGCGAGGTCATCCACAGCGCAACGCCGACGGCGCCGCTAAGCACTGCCGAGGCCATGCAGGCCCACACATCTGTGCCGCGGTCGGGGCCCGCGTCGAACCAGCCCACCAGCCCCGAAAGGGCCATGCCCGAAGCCACCAGAACCAGAGCGATGCCGGTCACGTGAGCGGTGGTGCTCGTAAGCCTCCGGCGGCCACCCAGGCGAAGCGAAGCCGTGCTCGAGGTGGCGCTCATCGGTCGCCACCCGCTCGAACGAGGGTGAACCGGCTGCGCCGGGCCAAGCGGCGAATCGGCTTAGATGCCACCGCCAGAACCCCCAACACGGGCAGGATCGAGATGCGGCCCAACATCATCAGGGCGATCGCCACCCAGTGACCGCCGTCGTTGATGGCCGTGAGGGTGGTCGAGGGGTCGGGACTGCCATAGGCCGGACCGGCGGTGGCCAGCAGCGAGACGGCGGCGCCGATGGCCGAAAAGACGTCGTCGCCGAACACCGCCAATGCCAGATAGCCGATCGAGGCCACCAGGGCGTTGAGTGCGATCTCGCCGATAATGCGCCCCACCACGGCATCGCCCACGGTGGATCGGCCGACGCGCACCATCTTCACCGAGTTGTCGTGCAGCTGACGGGTTATCTCGCGGCGCATCACCCCGAACACGACGAGGATGCGCGAAATCCGGATGCCGCCGGTGAGCGAGGCCGACATGCCGCCCACTGCCACGAGAGTTATCAGCAACACCACACCCGGGTCGTTGAAGGTGTTGGGGTTCGCTGACCACAGGCCCGTCGTCGAGATGGCCGAGGTGGCAGCCAGAGCACCCTGACGCACGCCGTAGGTGCTCCAGTCGCCGCTCCAGGCCACCAGACCCAGCGTCGAGCCCAGCGAGATGAGCGAATAGGCCCTGAACTCCCACGCTGTCAGCAGCAGGTCCAGACGGCCGGTGCGCAGCACCTTGAAGCCGAACGGCAGGCTTATGCCGGCCACGAACATCGCAGCAACGCTCACCCACTCGATGCCGGCCGAGTCGAAGGCCCCGATCGATCCGGCCCGGGTGCTCCAGCCGCCGGTAGAGGCGACGGTGAGACCGTGCATCACCGAGTCGAGCGTGCCCATTCCGGCGAACGCGTATGCCGCCGCGACCAATCCGGTGAACAGGGCATACAACGCTGTCAGGCGCCTGACGTTTCCCCCCGTCGTGGGCGACAGGCGAGCCGCGGCCCTGGTGGCAACCCCTCCCCCAGCCTCGAGACCGCCGATGCCCAGACGAGGAAACACCTTCACGATGGCAGCCAGGCTCATGACACCCGAGCCCCACTGCAGCATGGCGCGAAACAGTTGCTCGCCGCGCGACAACTGCGATGGGTCGACGATGACGCTGGCCGACGTGGTGCTGACGCCCGCCGCGCCCTCGCTGAACGCATCCACCACGGTGTCGACCGCGCCCGTGGCCAGGTGCACCACCGCGCCCGCAACCATCATCGCAAGAGCGCCGGCCACCAGAGACGAGAACAACCCCTGAGTCGACATGCGCGACGGCAGTCGAAACAGCCACACCAGAGGTGCCCCGAAGGCGATCAGCAGCAGTGCCGCACCGGCCAGGCTCAGCTCGTGCCCGCCATCGGTGACGACGTCGAGCAGCGCGGCCGGCAATACGGCGAAGCCGCCGAGCGCCAGCACCACCCCCATGGTGAGAATCGGAGCCGAATCGATGCGGCCGGACCGCATCAACATGCCACCTCGTTTGGACAGCGAGAAAGCTGCTCCGCTCAGCCTCGTGGGTACGTGGACCATCTCGAAGACTCGGTGGTCCTATCCGAAGACCCGGTGGACCTCGGGGACCAACTCGGGCGAGGCGAACACCACCACGTGATCGCGAACCCGTATGACCGACCGGCCCCTGGCGATTTCGGCCTTGCCGTCGCGCAAGATCGCTGCGACCAGGATCTCGTGGTTGAGCCCCAGGTCGGCGATGGACTTGCCTACCGCAACCGTGCCTGGCTGGACCTCGAGTTCGATCACCTCTACGTCGCCCTCGAGGAAGGTCGCTACCTGGGCGACGTCGCCGCGCACAAACCGCAGCACGTTGTTGGCCGACACGGTGCGAGGAGACAGTGCGGCATCGATGCCGATCTGGTCCAGCAACGACAGCAGCCCCAGCCTGTGAACTACAGCGACGGTCTCACGGGCACCTTCGGCCTTGGCGAACAAGCAAGCGAGGATGTTCGCGTCGTCTTCACCGGTGAGCGCCACGACGCTGTCGTAGGTGCCCACCTCTTCTTCGACCAGCAGGTCGACCTCGGTGATGTCGCCGTGCAGCACCAACGCGTTGGCCAGCTTCTCTGACAACTCTTGGCATCGTTCGTAGTTTCGCTCGACGACGGCCACCTCGACACCGCGGCGGCACAACACCTTGGCGACCTTCTCGGCGGTGCGCCCGCCGCCGAGCAACATCACCCTTCTGATGCGCTGGCGCTTGAGTCCCAGCAACTCCATCAGGTCGCCCTGGCCGCGGCGCTTACACACCACACGCAGCAGGTCGCCCTCGAGCAGTGTGTAGTCGCCGCGAACGATGATGGTCTCGCCGCTGCGGGTCACGGTGCCGAAGATGAACTCCCAGTTGGGGTCATAGTCCTTGCCGATGTCGGACATCTTGCGGCCCAGCGCCGGAGCCTGCGGACCCAGACGGCAACCGATCAGCAGGATCTCGCCACCGGCCATCTCGCGAACGTCGGTGGCACCCAGGAAGCTGATCAGCTCGAGGATCTCGTCTGCGATCTCCTCGTCGGGGTCGATCACCATGTCGACGCCCACGGCCCGCCGCACGTCGAGGCCGGCGCGGCCGCGCAGGTCTGCGTTCTGCAGGCGGGCGACCGTTTGTGCGACGCCGGCCTGTTTGGCCTGCATGCAGGCGATCAGGTTGACCTCGTCGTCGTCGGTCAGGGCGGCCACCAGGTCGGTCTTGGCCAGCCCGGCCTCGGACAACACCACCGGGCTGCTGCCACTGCCCAGCACGGTCATCACATCGAGCTCGTCGTCGATCTCTCGCAAGCGACGCCGGGAGCGGTCGATGACTACGACGTCGTGGCCCTCACGGCTCAGACGATGAGCCACGTAGGAGCCGACCTCGCCGGCCCCGACAACGATGATTCTCACTCACACCAAACTAGCTGAGCGGCGGCCATCACCTAGGCAAAGAATTTCGAGGCGACATCGTAGAGGCGTTGCGACACCGGCTTCTCGTGATCGACGACGTCGTCGAGTGGTACCCGGATGATCGAATCGGCCGACAACGAGACCATCTTGCCGAAGTCTCGATCGTGGATGGCCTCTACCGCAGCAACGCCATATCGGGTGCACAGAACCCTGTCGTAGGCGGTGGGGGTTCCGCCGCGCTGCACATGTCCCAGGACGGTGACCCGTGACTCGAAACCGGTCCGTTGCTCGATCGCGCGCCCCACCATGTCGCCGATGCCTCCCAGCTTGGGGTTGCCCCACATGTCGACCTCGGGTTCGGCGACGTCGAACGTGCCCTCCCTGGGCATTGCGCCTTCGGCCACCACCACGATCGAGCTGAACTTGCCATGCGAGTGCCGGCGCCTGAGGCGCTCGCACACCTCGTCGATGTCGAAGGGCTGCTCGGGCACCAAGATCACCTCGGCGCCGCCGGCGATACCGGCGTGGGTGGCCACGTGGCCTACGTGGCGGCCCATGACCTCGACGACCATCACCCTGTTGTGAGACTCGGCCGTGGTGCGCAGGCGGTCGATGAGGTCTGTGGCGATCTGAACCGCGGTGTTGAAACCGAACGTGTACTCGGTGCCCGCGATGTCGTTGTCGATCGTCTTCGGCACGCCGATGACGTTGCCTCCCAGGTGCTGCAGCTCGTGAGCTGCGCGCAGGGTGCCGTCGCCTCCGATGACTACCAGGGCGTGCAGGCCCATCTCGTCGAGGCTCTCCTTGGCCTTGGCCAGGCCGCCGTCGAACAGCCCGGGGTTCGAGCGCGAAGTCCCCAGGATCGTCCCACCCATGCCGATCAGGCCCGAGGTGTCGTGATTGGTGAGGTCGATGAACGTCCGGTCGATGACGCCCTGCCAGCCCTCGAGAAACCCGACGATCTCGTCGCCGTATGTGACCTTGGCCGTTTTGGTGACCGCACGTATCACGGCGTTCAGGCCTGGACAGTCGCCTCCGCCTGTCATCACACCGATTCTCAACGTTGCTCCCGGGTGGTTTGGTTGTCGTCGGACGGACCTTACCGACGCTACTGTCGACGGCGAGCGCCGGAGGTCAATTGTGGCTGTTGTCATCGCTATCGACGCGGGAACCACTGGGGTCAGGTCGTTCGCCATCGACGAAACCGGCACGCCGGTAGGCATCGCGTACCGAGAGTTCCCCCAATACTTCCCCCAACCGGGTTGGGTCGAACACGACGCAAACGAGATCTGGGCTGCTGTGCAGGCCACGCTCGCCGAGCTGGTCGCCGGCCTCGATCAACCGGTCGCGGCGATCGGCATCACCGACCAGCGCGAGA